>CAZFLF010000126.1:0-10487 GCA_964519825.1 uncultured Pirellulaceae bacterium
TATTGGCCGCGGCTCCTTCCAACACCAATGAGCGCGACTTGACCGCTTTGCGACGCTTGCTGGGACTGGGGATGAGTGCTTCTCCGGACAAATAACGTCCCGTGGGAGAATTTGGATTGGCGGCGACGTCGGCCGGCAGACCCGCCGCCACGATCTGGCCACCGTGCCGTCCCGCACCCGGGCCGACGTCGATCAGCCAATCGGCTTGCCGCATCATCGCCTTGTCATGTTCCACAACCAGCACCGTGTTGCCTTGCCTCTGCAAGTCGCGGAGCGCGTCGATCAGCCGCTGATTGTCGCGCGGGTGCAAGCCGATCGATGGCTCGTCCAGCACATAACAGACTCCAATCAGTCCCGATCCGATACTCGTCGCCAGCCGCACTCGCTGATGTTCACCTCCGCTGAGCGTGTCGGCGGTGCGATCGAGCGTCAGATATGCAACCCCTACCTTGGACAAGAATTCGAGTCGTTTGCGGATCTCCGTTACCAATGGACCCGCGATAGCGCGATCCCGATCGGAGAACTTCATTTGCTCAAAGAAACTCGCCGCTTCGCTAACGTTCAACCGCGTGATGTCGTGAATGGTTTGGCCTTGCAGGCGGACATGATTGGCCTCCGGCCGCAGGCGAGAGCCGGCACAGCCGCGGCAAATCACCGGTCCGCGATAGCGGGCCAGTAGTTCGCTGCGATTTTCCTTGAGCGTGGTCGCGAAGTCCTTCTCCAGAAGATTCAGCACGCCGGGAAACTTGTGCTTTTCCTCACCCAATAACAGTTTGCTGAATACGGCGTCGGACAGCTCGTTCAACGGCGTCGACCAGGAGGCGTCGCGCGCGGTGAGAAAACGCTCACAGACCGCCTGCAATTTCTTTTCGGTCGCCGCAGTCGATCCCTTCCACGGCGCCACCGCTCCGTCCGCCAACGACAAGTCGCGATCCGGTACCACCAGTTCGGGATCGAACTCCTCGCGCGAGCCAAGCCCGTCGCAGTCGGGACACGCGCCGTATGGGCTATTGAAGCTGAACGTGCGCGGTTCAACCTCCTCCTCAATGCTGAGCTGGCAGTGGGGACAGGCATAGACCGTACTGAACAGCTCGTCCCGCCACTGGCCGCGCTGGTCGCCGTTGCCTTCCCAGTAGCTGGCCACGATCAATCCCGAGCCGTGCTTGACCGCCACCTGCAGCGACTCGGCCAGTCTGGATTGGCGTGCCGAACGGATCACGATGCGGTCGACGACGGCATCGATGTGATGCAGTTTGCGCGGCGATAATTCCGGCGCGTGTTCGATCTCATGGATTTCGCCGTTAATGCGGACGCGGAGCAGGCCGGCTTTGCGGATCCGTGTGAACACCTCGAGGTGCTCTCCACGCTGGCCTCGGACCAAGGGGGCCAGGATCAGGAGCTTTGTCCCCTCAGGCAGCGATCCCAGCCGCTCCTCAATTTGCTGCATCGACTGCTGGCAAATCCGTTCGCCGCAACGCGGACAATGTGGCTGGCCGAGCCGTGCCATGAGAACGCGCAGGTAGTCGTAGATCTCGGTGACCGTTGCCACCGTGCTGCGCGGATTCTGGTTGCCGGGACGCTGGTCGATACAGATGGTTGGCTGGAGGCCGTCTACCAAGTCGACGTCCGGCCGTTCGAGTTGGTCGAAATACTGGCGAGCGTTGACCGACAGGCTCTCGATAAACTGCCGTTGGCCCTCGGCGAAAATTGTGTCGAAGGCCAGGCTGCTTTTGCCCGATCCGCTCGGCCCGGTCAGCACGACGAACTGATTGCGCGGGATATCCAAGCTGACGTTTTGCAAGTTATGGACCCGAGCGCCCCGCACCCGAATCACCTCTTCCAGCAGTATTGGAGGCGCAGCGGCGAACTGTGGTGAGGTTGACATGCAGGCTCTCTGTCCACGAAATTCTCGTCACATGCTCGTTTCGCCGCGAGCCGACCTCGTTTATTGAGACTTGCATTTTGAATGTCGATTAGCCGAAGGGCGCTAGCCCCGGTTGGAACCCTGGTACCCACTCAAACCGGGGCTAGCGCCCTGCGGCTAATTAGCCAATCGCGAGCAATGGACATTCAAAATGCAAGCCTCAATAAACCCGGCGAACCGTCCGAGTTCATCCAGTTTTTTTCCATTCCATTTTGGAGAATCCACATGAGACGCTTCAGATACCCAACAGGCTTTACGCTTGTCGAGTTGTTGGTGGTGATTGCGATCATCGGAGTATTGGTGGCGTTACTGCTGCCGGCTGTCCAAGCAGCCCGTGAGGCCGCTCGCCGGATGCAATGCTCCAACAACCTCAAGCAGATTGGTTTGGCAACGCATCTCTATGTGGACACCTACAAGAAACTGCCCGCCGGATCCTATTCCGGTACCGATGCGGCACCGTTGACACAAATCCTTCCCTTTATTGAAAACTCAAACCAATACAGCATGTTTAATTGGAAGGCCAATTTAAATGGAAGTCCGACGAACATCGCAGCCATCCGCCAGACCATCGGTAGTTTTATGTGCCCATCCCATCCGCTTACGCCCGGTTTTAGTGGGAATGGACAAACAAACTATATGCAGAATCTTGGAATCAACGCTCTCTGGACCAATCAGACTGGCGTTTTTTGGCGGAATTCAGCTTGCCAGTTTGGTGACATCATCGATGGTCAGAGTAATACCGCCTTCTTTGCCGAGATTAAACGCGGTCCCTTGGTGCAAGGTCAGCCATCGACGGCAATCATCGCGGCGGGACATTCTCATGACTTTCGCGTGGCAACGAGCGTTCCAAGCTGGAGCAGTCCGGCCGATGACACAATTTACCCAGCTGCCTGTGACAACCGTAATACGACCGCTTGGCGATATCGCGGCCTGCAATACTATCGAGGCATTGTGATCGCCACATTTTACACGCATACGCTAACTCCTAATGACAGGCGTCGCGATTGCGTACGTGCCGGGGCTCTCGACCGCGGACACTTGGCGGCACGTAGCTTCCATCCGGGCGGGGTGAACGTGAATCTAGGTGATGGTTCCGTCCGATTTGTGAGCGATACCGTTGACGGCACCACGTGGCGTGCCGTTGGTTCACGAGCGGGCTGTGAGGTGATTGGAGACTACTAAGTCCAATTTGGACAATTATCGTTGATTGGGGTTATTAAAACTTCTTGGCCGGTGGAATGGTTGTACGTGATGCGTTGTGTCCTGCTTGCGGTCGTGGTTCCGATTTTCGTAATTCTTGTTGGATGCGAACCACCGCAACCGACCGCTGAGATTTTTCCAACGGTCCCTGCTGCTGGTGTATTGACCTACAAGGGCCAGCCGTTGGCAAAGCACCACGTAACCTTCGACCCGATGGACGGAAGACGTGCGGCGTCGGGAGTGACTGACGCGGAAGGGAAATTCATATTAGGAACCAATGACACAGGTGACGGCGCCGTAGTTGGAATTCACACGGTGACAATTGTCGCAGCGCCGCCTGTCGACACCGTTGAACCCGGTCAAGAAGGTCCCGGGATGATGCCCATTCCCCAATCGACGATTCCGGAGAAATTCTCAAACAAAGACACATCCGGGCTAACCCAGACGATCCCAGAATCCGGGGACCGAGAAATCAAGATCGATTTGCCGTGAGCCGCGCCCGTCCACAGCTGTGAGCGGCGTTTGGTTGCCGGTGGCACGCCCACAAATTCGAAGCCGGGCACTTTCTATTCCGGGACGAAATCGGCGACAACGCTTGTCTCCCTGACTTGCCGAGTGTCCGGATCTAACATCCGGAAGACTGCCCGAATTGCTCGCAACGGTACAGGGTACGGAGGTGACGTCTCGCGCTCATTGACGTCATCGACGCCATTGTTGGTGTCATTGTCCAGGCCGTCAGTACCTTCATCAAGAAACTCGTCAATAAGGCCATCCGAATCGTTATCAATTCCATCAGGGAATCGCAGGTTTGCTGCATTCAATTCCATGTTCTGGTTCTGATCCACACCATCTCGTTCATAGTCGTACGCCCAAGTGTCGTAGACAGGCAACGAAATCGTGGCCTTCGTGGCCGGTACAAACGCTCCCCCGTTTGCACTAAAGATTGAAGCTGGCACCACCACTGCATTTCCGCGGAACTTATTCGCATAACTTAAGTCTACGAAGCACCCTTTCCCAATGGCCACGGGCGGAACAGTACCTCCGCCAGAAGTTAGACTGATGACCCCCATGCAGTAGCCAAGATCACCGGGACCCACCGCTTCATCGTCGGAGCCAGTCCAACCCGCCTCGCCTGTATCATCAGTGCCGCCAACCCCATCATCATCAACGCCGTCAACGCCCCAGTCTTTATCCTCTCCCGTGGTTGCCCATAGAACGGCCTCTGGATCAAATGCGCGAATGTCAAATGCCAATACGCGTGATAACATTACATCCTCGCCTTGATTCACTCCCGTTAGTGCGAGTGCCGCAAAGGACACATTGTTGAACGACGATGCCAAATCATAAGGAGCCGTCGGCGAAGGGACATAGCTTCCAGCACTAACGAGCACGTCATGGCCAAAGCGGTTTTGGCGCAGTGTGAGATCACCCAGGGAATTGGCCACGATGAGGATGTTGACATTATTGCCACTTGCCACACGAACGAAGTGCACGGAAATATCATTGTCGTTCAGAAACGCCGTTATATCTGTGGTCATTTGAGCGAGATGAGCGGAATTTGTCACATTATACACTGGTCCGAATGATGGATATGGTAAGAACTGAACATAGCCGATAGCTCCGTTCAAATCAGGGCGGACCAATAACGTTCGGCGATAAATGTTATACAGTTCACCGAGTTCGCCGAGTGTTCCATTCTGATTCGTATCCGCCGGAGCAACCCACCAAGCGATTTCCGCAACGGACGCTTGAGCGGTGCTTCCCAAGTATCGCCCGCGAAATTCCTCGTTCACGCTCCGGCACGTAAACATGACATAGTCATCCAAGTCACCCCGTGACGTGTCATTATTATCAGTGATGTCACTACCGTTTTTCGTGCCATCGCCGTCCGAGTCCGAATCATTACCCGGACCATCGTAGTATTCAAAAAACCCTTCGCCTGAAGTGCGTTGTGCCCACGGTCGGACAGGCACGGTAATTCCTTCAAGGTCCTTACGCAAACGCATCGATGCCGCCCGAATCTGAGCGGCCATTTCCAAAGTCGCTCAGTTAGCTCCAATCGTGTCGCCAACGACGGCAAAAGCTTGCGCGAGAGCCAGGATCAACATCAATGTCACAGTTGTTGCGACCAGCAATTCAACAAGCGTAAATCCAGCTCGCGATCGTATCATACAATTCACCTCTTCGAGGAACCGCCATTGCAATCAGCTCAATGATTGGTTTCAAGAACGTCACGCACATCTTCGTGTGCTTTGAATGTCACTCAATAAATCGACGCAGCATGACCGCCCGATCCACGTTGTGGTTTTCTCCAGGCTCAAACCCGACTGGGATTGATCGATCGAACATATAAAAGGCCCGATGACGTTTGATTTCGCCGGTCTCGCGCCCAACCTCCTGTCCAAGCCTTCCCAGAGAATCCGTCTCAAAGAATCCGATCGTCATCCAGATCGCGTAAACATTCGACCGAGTCGTAACCAGGTTGCCCAAGCGGCGCATTTGCTCGTACCGGAAAGCTACGTGCCGATCGGGGTGGTTGTGGGCTCCGACTCCCGCTGTTCCGGACGTCATCCCGAATAGCGGTTCTGATCCGACGGGAGGCGCCGCGCCGGATGGTGGCGAGGTGGAATCAGATCGCAATAAAGTGCATTCGATTCCCGGCCGCAGCATGTTGGAGCCACCGGAAGTCAAAGGAACATAGCCGCCCGAGACCGACGAACGGAACGGATTCCCAAAAATCGTTGGCAACGGTTGGGGTGTGAGCGAATCAATCGTACTTGCAGTGCCATACCCACTACGAGAAGTCTGAAGGGCCGTGAAATTCGTCCGATTCGTCAGCTTGTCAGCAACCGCGTTCCAAACTCGATCGTCATAGATCGTATTCACATTTACCCTGCCGGGCTCACGGTAATTCGAAATCCGATTAAATGGTGGATGCAACAACTCCGTCCCTGAAACGTACGTTGTGCCGGATGTCGCCTGCTGGAAGAGAGTGGGATTGAGCCAAGTCTCGGCGCCGACAAATCGCGATGGTACGCCAGTAATTTCGAATAGATGGTACAAGTCCAGTCCACCAGTGCCCGTTGTTACCGGTGAGGTCTCGAAGAAATTCGGCAAATGGGAGAAGTGTCCAATTCCAGTACCCGTTGTATACGCAGTCCCGGTTGTCGCTGAACTGCTAAATTGGTCCGTCAAACCGCGTGCCGAAGTATACGGAACCATCATTAGCTCATACTGGCTAACAAATGGCCGATTGTTCCACACGAGCCACGGAAATGGTCTGCCGACGGTGCTGGAAAACGAGGCATCCGCATTGATGGTGTCCGGAACACCAATGTAATACGGATTGGGAGCCGTCACGGAATTAAATCGCTGGCCGTACACTTCGTTCAGCCAACCGAGTGTATGCGTAAGTTCCTCATCAAAGATATGACTGGGAATGGTATTGACCGTGTCGGCCTTAATTAAGGCCGGCATGCTCCGGGGAGGCTCATGTTGCCAGATGTTGCGCGGCGCAGCGGCATTACTCGTGCGAGCCGCCTGGGCTTGTGTTTCTCCTCTTTCACGAGTGTAAAGTTTGAATGCTGGCGCTGAAGAAGCACTGGACGGAATCAGCTCTGTTGTGACGCCGTTAAAGACCGTCAAATTGACGGCCATCGAGTCGACTGTGATATATGGATTGGTAGTCGCATCAAACGGCACCAGTGGATTCGCAAGTCGTTGCAGATGGGCATGCTTATAGTCCGGCATCGTCAGTTCGTCATCAAATGTGCCAGCGTCTAATGGCGCGTCATAAGGAGTCGGATAGGCGCCCTCGCCATCGGCAGCTAACGGATCAAAAGCATTGCCGTTGGGATCAGCCGCCGGATACACTGCTTCGGACAACTGAAAGTTCAAAATCGGAATCGCGACCGGAGGCATTATCTCTGTGGTTCTATCAGGCAGGGACTTGACAAAATCCGAATCGGCTGGCGAACCATATTGAACATCCACCCAGTTGCTATCGGGGTCCGCATCTGGATGCAAAACTAATCGCCGAGTCTTCTCTTTTTCCAGGAAGCCCCCTTCGGCCGAGGTCGGTCGTCGCCCCATGGTCACGACATATTCGTCGTTATTGCTATCTTTCATACCGGTCGCTGGATCCTCCGCGTCCTGTGGCTGCTCACGTGCCGCAGGAGTCGTGTTGGAACGATACGTTCCGACAACTGCGTATCGACCTGGCATCACCGGAGCCAAGGTCGCAACATCCGTTGTATGGATTTTCGCTCCAGCAAGGATGGGTCCAGTACTCGTGAAATAGACTAAATCCGTGGGACTTGCGACCGTAGGATCATCGACCAATGTAAATGCCAATCGCCAGATTGGATCGCCGGCGCCAGTTCCCGACGTCGTCTTATTCAAAATCACTCCGGCCTTTTCCACACCTGCGAATGTACTTGGTACCCATGTGGAGGTCATGGTGTCGTAGTAGTAGTAAAACTCCGGAGGAATCCGATCTTGCAATGAACCCGATGGGTTGTAGAGTTCGATCGCTGCCATCCCACGCGGGCGAAGCCGCTGATCGAAATGGGGGTCCCCCATCATCGTCCCATCATATTTCAGGCCAGAAGGATCGGTCATTAGGTTTTCTTGTCGCAAATCATGTAACGCAATCGCTTCGGACAATTGCAAGTCTGGTCGTTCACATCCCCAGACCAGCTGACGATCTGGGTTCACCATGACGCCGTCGTCAACTGTGCCAAGAATTCCATCGACGCTCCACGGAGGCAGATCGTCTGATCCAGACCACATCGCCTCATTTGGATCATCTGTAGTACCGTTGCCGTCGTCATCCGTTCCAGCGACTCCCCACGCTCCGTCCGGTCCGGTCCGGGCCGTAAATGGGAATTGGTCGTATTCGAATGGAGTCATGATGGAATCCGCATCACGAAAATCAACGACATTGATGGCCCATTGCGCAAGATAGTTGGCTGATTCCGCAGGTGTTGGAATCGAATCGCCGTTGGTATCCAGATCCCTCTGGCGAAGCAACATCGCCAGGATAAAAAGGTGCCGGGCAAAGTGCTGACGCGCCAGGAAAGCATCAGGATCAAACGTAGCGCCACTGACGCCGTCGTTATCATGATCAAAAGCAATATTATTGGACCAAATGCTTTCATACAGCGTACCGCCACCTCCTACTGACGACTCGTTGGTAGCCCATGGCTGGCCCTGCCAGTGCTCATCGACAATCTGGTTATTATTGTCGTCCAAGCCGTTTCCAAAGGGGCGATTGATGTCAAATCGGTTACCCGCGACAAGGTCCGGTGCGGCTAAGTATTTAATTGTCGAGTTTAATAAGCTTTGCTGAGAGGCTGACAGCGTACCGCTAGTCCATTGGTCGATCCGAAGTTGGTTGCTCAAACGCTGCACGTAATTCTGCGTCACACCTGGTACGGGAACGTCATAGCTGTCGGTCGTCACCGCTCGACGATTCCCCGCGCTCGACATGGTTGTCGGTGTCAAGGTTTGCAGACGGTCCGGCAACGTGCGGGCGTCGACGTCATTGAAACGCAAGATGCGTTCCAACTCGGCGACAGAAAATGCCTGATCCTGTTCCGTGAGTCCGGCGGAGCCACGTGGCCCATCGAGCGACAAATCGAACTCGTATGGGTTGTCCGTGAGGAAGTCGCGATTGATGTTTGTCGGCGTCGAATAGAGCGGCTGACCGCGATGATCAACGCCTACTTGAAACTCGCCCAATAAGTCGAACGGACTAGAGAAGCTCCGGTGGTTGGCCGCGAGTCTCGAAGCAAAATACGCATACGGATAGTCAAAAAACCGAATCTGCGACATCAGGTCTTGGCCATTGATTCCCGGCCTTGGGGATGCCGAGGCGCCGTATCGTCCTGGAATGTAAAATCCCGAAACGACCTGTTTTCCATTCAATAGCTGCTGATACTCGGCAGCGTTATTGATCACACTCGTCAAGTTCACATCGGCTGGACCGTTACCCTGACCAAACTGCAGGTTCGTGGCGACATTTCCTCCTGCTAGGAACTGCGGAGGAGTCACCGCGGAAACTTGAGTATGTACCTGCGACCCTTGGGCGTTCACGTTAAATCGGCCATCGAGATCCATAACCAAGTACGAGACCAACGGCTTGTAGAGTTTTCCGGAGGAACTGGACTGCGGTGGGAAACCAACGTCAATCCAGATTCCATCCCGCTGTCCGTCGTTGTCGTTGTCAACGTCCCAAGCAGCAATCGTATTCGAGAAGGCATCAACGAACGGATTCACAGTATGCGCCGCAGCAGTATAACAGCCCGCAAACATTGCCGTACCGCTGAAACTCGAATTACTTCCATCAAACGACGGATTGTCTTCTAATAGCGGACGTAGAATCATCGCGCGTTTGATAGTTCGGATGTAATCTCGTACGGCAAACGATGGTGACGTACCAGAAGAAAAGGGCCAATCGTCGACATTCCCAGCAATTCCATCTGCGCCGAACGGCAACAGGAACAGCCACAAATGGAGGTCGACCGTAGCACCGCCAACGGTTGCTGTCAGTGGAACCGAGTTATTAGTTAAATAGAGCGAGATATGAGTCTGATAAACCCAATTTACAAGATCCGGTCGAAGAAAGGATGGTATGATCTGTGGTGATGTAGAATTTGGAGCGAGAATAGCCGCCAAGGCCATGTTCTGGAAATCCGCGGCGTCATAGCTTTCGTCGGCATCACCTGACAAGTAGTCCGTTGCGAATCCATGTCCCGACAGATTAGGAAGTATCGCAAACGGAATTCCAGCTGACGACATCCGATCGAGGTACCCGGAACCACCAGAAGATGCGTCAGAATACCCAAATCCCGTCCCGCCGAATGGTCTTCCGTTGATAATGCAGCGGTCTCCGATTGCCGGAAGGACGGCTGCCGCCGAGTCCACTCGGGGCGGCAAGACTCGAAACACGCCATTGACGCCGTCATAAGAGACAATCCGAGCTGTCGCGCCGCGTGCCGCACCAGAAGTGACTGTGAGCACCGCACCATTATAAAACCCCTCGGTAGGGTTCAGCGTTGTCCCTGTATTACCCAGATCGGTAATGTTCGTTAAGCGAAGTTCGATCAGTTGGCGGTTCGTTCCATCGACATAAGTCATATACCCCGGAGGTACAGGACCAACTTGTCCGGGAAAGCCGACTTGAAGGAGCGTTGCTTTGAGACCATCGACACCCCACATGTCGCGAAGCAACCCGTGTCCCCAGACCGCTGACCGCGGATCATTCGTGTCACGGGCCAGGATATAGAACGCGGACTCAGCGAGCCGGCGAGGATCTCCTCCGGTCACAGCGGTCCTGGCGTCCGCGTCGGAGGCATAACGA
>CAZFLF010000127.1:0-10464 GCA_964519825.1 uncultured Pirellulaceae bacterium
AAATGGGGGGCAAAGGCGACGCCGACCAGCGGCACTCCCCCGACTCTTCCCTGGAAGAGTGCCACGGATAACTGCAACCGGGCATGGAATCGGTTGTGGCAGTCCTTAGCGGAGAGCCACACTCTGTCCGCCATCCAACAACTCGAACAAGTCACGGCGGAGTACCAAGCTGATTTGCGCCGGCAGTTTTTAACGGACTTGGTTGAGTCGGAGCAGCAGTCGGCCGCAGCTTGGCTCGACGAACTGGCCGGCGCAATTCGCTCTGCGGCTGCCGCTGCGAAAGCGTTGGATGGACGATTAGATCGCCTTAGTCGGCAAGCGGAATCATTGGCTCTCGAGATGGATTTTCGTTTCTTATTTAATTCGCAACGGCGGTTGTTTGCCATTGGGTTCAACTTGGAAGACGGCAAGCTCGATCGCTCCCACTATGACATGCTGTGCTCTGAGGCGCGGTTGGCGAGCTATCTGGCAATTGTGAAAGGGGATGTCGAGCCGCGTCATTGGTTTCAATTGGGCCGGCCGCTGACCCAAACCAACGGCCAGGCGGCTTTGCTGTCCTGGGGCGGGACCATGTTCGAGTATTTGATGCCGCCATTATTTCAACGGGATTACCACGGGTCACTATTATCACAGAGTTGCCGGGCAGCTGTGTCGCGTCAGCGTCAGTACGGTCGACAACATGGTGTCCCGTGGGGAATCTCGGAATCGGCATTTAGCGCGTTGGCCGCCAACTCCGACTACCACTACCGTTCATTCGGAGTACCGGGGCTTGGCCTCAAACGTGGTTTAGCCAGAGACCTGGTGATTTCTCCCTATTCGACGATCTTGGCGCTGGAAATTGATCCATCGGCTGCGTGTGAAAACCTGGAAGCACTGGCGCGCGAGGGAGCGCTCGGACCGTGGGGACCGTACGACGCCATCGATTACACCCCCCAGCGTCTGCCGGCCGGCAAGCGTTCGATGGTGACGCGTTGTTATATGGCTCATCACCAAGGAATGAGTTTGCTGGCCTTGAGCAACCTGTTGCATGCCGGCAACATTCGCCGCCGATTTCATGCTCATCCGTTGGCGCGCGCGGGTGAACTTCTTTTGCAGGAGCGGCTGCCCGTCGCGGTTCCACGTGTCGAGCCGCACGCCGACGAAGTTGCAGCCGTGCAGATTCCACGCGCCGAGGACGACATGGTGAGTCGTCGCTTGATGGGAGTGGAAACGTCCGCGCCGCGCACGCATTTGCTGGCCAATGGACAGTATTCGGTCATGGTGACGAATTCCGGTGGCGGCTATAGCCGTTGGCGCGATCTGGCCGTGACCCGTTGGCGTCCCGACACCACGCGGGACGGATGGGGACAGTTTATCTACCTGCGTGACACGCGATCGCGACGAGTCTGGTCCGCAACCTACCAGCCGACCTGCGTGCCGCCGGATACTTACGAAGTCGTCTATTCAATTGACAAGGCCGAATTTCATCGGCGCGACGGCGACGTGGAGACCCGATTGGATCTGGCCGTTTCACCCGAGAATAATGCCGAGGTCCGCCTTCTCACGATCACCAATCATGGAGGGCACACGCGCTACATCGAGATTACGAGCTACGTCGAAGTGGCCTTGAATACGCAGACGGCTGACACCGCTCATCCGGCGTTTCAGAAACTGTTTATTGAGACCGAATACATTCGTGATGAGACCGCCCTGCTGGCCCGCCGCAGACCGCGCGATTCTCGCCAGCAGCCCGTCTGGGCCGTCCATGCTCTGGCCGGTGGAAACCCGGTGGGAGAGACGATCCAGTACGAAACAAACCGGCAGACATTCATCGGGCGAGGGCGAACCATGCAGCGGCCCGCCGCGCTCGATCCCGAGGTGCGTCTCTCCGACCAGGTCGGCGCAGTCCTCGACCCAATCCTGTCGCTACGCTGCACGGTGACCATTCGGCCCCATGAATCCACGACGATTGGTTTCACGACGGCCTTGGCGACTAGCCGTGAAGAGGCCTTCGCTTTGGCCGACCAATATCATGACATCCGCGGTGTGCAACGGGCCTTCGAACTGGCTTGGGCGTATAACCAAGTTCAGCTGCGCCACTTGCACTTGTCTCCTTCCAAAGCACATTTATATCAGCGTTTGGCTGCTGCCGTCCTCTATCCTGACCCGGCGTACCGGGGAGCGGCGGAACTCATGCTCGCCAACCGAAATGGTCAGCGAGGCCTGTGGCGCCACGGCATCTCCGGCGACTTGCCAATCCTGCTAATTCATGTCACCAAGCCCGACCATGTCAGTATCGTCCGCGAATTGTTGATCGCCCAAGCGTACTGGCAGTCGCACGGATTGGCTGTCGACCTGGTCATTCTGAATGATTATCCCGGCAGCTACCTCGACGCCCTTCACGAACAACTCCTCGCCTTGCTTGTCGAATGGCCGCGCGCAACCGGGGATCGGCCAGCCGGGGCTTTCCTACTACGTGGCTCACAACTTCTTCCCGAGGACAAGGCACTCTGTGAAATCGCCGCGTCAGTCGTTTTGCACGGCGAACGGGGCTCGATTGGCCAGCAATGGGAAGCGGGTTCTAAGGGGCCGCGTGCCGCCGCCGAATCGCGGCGAGAGTTGATTGACACCCCGGCGCCGCGTGGGCGTGATGCCGAGCTTGGCGCCCCCTTCAAGAAGTCGGATGGACGCGAATCTTGGACAGCGATTCCCAGTACTTTCGCCGAGCGACAGCAGCAAACCCAGGATCTGGAATTCTGGAACGGACTCGGCGGCTTCGCGCTCGACGGGCGCGAGTATCGCATACTCTTGACGGCCGGTGTCCATACTCCCATGCCGTGGTCGAACGTGATTGCGAACCCGTCGTTCGGCACCGTCATCACAGAAAGCGGTGGCGGATACACGTGGTACGGCAATAGCCGGGAAAACAAGCTGACGACGTGGTCCAACGACCCCGTCAGCGATCCGTCCGCAGAGGCCCTATATATCAAGGACGACAAGACGGGAGAACTGTGGTCGCCGATGCCCGGTGTCCTGCGCGATGCGGGGGACTATTGGATCCACCACGGCCAGGGGTACACGCGATTTCTGCATAACGCTGGCGGCATCGAACACGATCTTTTAATCTCGGTGGCGCGCGAGGATCCTGTCAAATTCATACGGATCAAGTTGCGAAACCCGGGACAGCACGTTCGCCAGTTGGCGTTGACTTACTACGTCGAATGGGTACTGGGAGTCAACCGCGAACAAACGCAACTTCATGTACACACCGAAATCGATGGTGTGACCGGAGCACTGTTGGCACGTAATGGCTTTCATTCCGACTTCCCGGGGCAGGTCGCATTTCTCCATGCCCTCGACGGTAACTGGTCCTGTACCGGAGATCGTACGGAATTCCTGGGCCGTTGCGGCGACGTTCGCCGGCCCCAGGAACTACAGCATGCAAAACTTTCGGGCCACACTGGGGTGGGGCTTGATCCGTGCGGCGCCGTGCAGACGAAGGTGCGACTGGCGCCGGGTGCGGAAACCGAAGTGATTTTCTTGCTCGGAGCGGGGACAGATGCGGCCGAATCCGCGAAGTTGCTCTCGCGCTATCATGACGCCAAGGCGGTGCAGCAGGCCTGCGACGAAACGGTGGCGCACTGGAACCACATGCTCGATGCCGTCCAAGTCCAGACGCCCAATCGGGCATTCGATCTCTTGGTTAACCGCTGGCTGCTCTACCAGACACTGAGCTGTCGAACTTGGGGGCGTTCGGCGTTTTATCAATCAGGCGGAGCTTACGGATTTCGCGATCAGCTGCAGGATGTCATGGCGTTGGTCTACAGTCGCCCCGACCTGGTCCGCGAACATCTCCTGCGAGCGGCAGCACGACAATATGAGGAAGGGGACGTACAGCATTGGTGGCATCCGCCGGAAGGACGCGGAACGCGCACTCGCTTCTCGGACGATTTCTTGTGGCTCGCGCTGGCTACCTGTCATTACGTAACTACGACCGGCGATTACCAAGTCCTGGAAGAGGAAGCGACGTTCCTCCACTCGCCGCCGCTGGAATCCCACGAACACGAGCGTTACGAGTCGCCTGCTGTGACAACGAACCGGGCGACGCTCTACGAACATTGCCGGCGGGCGATCGAGCACGGTTTCCGCTTGGGTCCTCACGGGTTGCCGTTGATGGGCTGCGGCGATTGGAACGATGGGATGAACCGCGTTGGCGAACTGGGACAAGGAGAAAGCGTGTGGGTCGGCTGGTTCCAGCTGGTGATCTTGAGAGAGTTCATCCCTTTGATGCAGGCGCGCGGCGATGAGGATGCAGCCCGTGGCTATCAATCGCATGCCGACGCGTTGCGGGAATCGCTGGAGCAACACGCCTGGGACGGCCAGTGGTATCGCCGGGCGTTCTTCGATGATGGAACACCACTCGGCTCAGCGATAAACGACGAGTGTCAGATCGATTCCATTGCGCAGACCTGGGCCGTTCTGGCCGATGCCAATCCGGGGCGCGCGCGGCAAGCCATGCAAGCTGTTCTCCAGAGACTTGTCCGTCGCGATGATTGCCTCGTGCTGCTCCTCGCCCCTCCCTTCAATCAGACCGCCATGGATCCGGGATACATCAAGGGATACCTGCCGGGGATTCGCGAAAATGGGGGACAGTATACGCACCCCGCGCTCTGGTTGATTCAAGCGCTCGCGGAACTGGGCTCGGCAGACGAAGCCATGTCCATTTTTGACCTGATTAACCCGATTAATCACGCGACGACCTTTGATAGTGCGTCTCGCTATCGGGTCGAGCCTTACGTCGTTGCTGCTGATGTGTATGGCGTGCCGCCTCATACTGGCCGAGGTGGCTGGACTTGGTATACCGGGTCCGCCGCATGGACGTACCGCGTGGCGATCGAATCGCTGCTCGGATTCGAACTGCGAGGAAATCGCTTGCTTTTGAATCCCCAGCTGCCGTCAGGTTGGCCCGGCTTTGTCCTGACGTTCCGTCGCGGCCAAACAACGTGGAAGTTCACGATCGATCAACGTCAGGACGGGGCAGCAACATTCGAAGGAGATCATTTCGAGCTTGATCTTGTCGACGACGGTGGATCTCATGAGATTCCAGTCCGTGCAACACAAGCCGTCACGCTCCGTCGTGACGCAGCATGGAATTCCATAGGACGTATGTGACCCATAAGTCGTATAGGACCTATGAGTCCCATACGTCCCATCGAGTGCCAGAGCTGCGTCACGACGGAGCGTGACGGCTAAGTCGAACCGGGAGCAAGCCCAAGTAAGTTGGCAGTTGTTTCGCGGTCAGACGACGGCGGCTTTCACACAATAGATCGGTGGCAGCGCGGTACTGAGGCATTCGAAGGAGTCACCTCCATCGCGCCCGCGCCACAGCTGACCGGTGGTCGTGCCGAACCAGACCGTGGGCCGGCGGCCGTCGTCGATGTCCATCGCGTCGCGCAGCACTGTGAACCAGGCGTCTTTCTTCGGCAGGCCCTTCGTCAGCTTCTGCCACTTCTCGCCCGCGCTCTCGCTCCGCCACACCGCGGGCTGCCCTCCGGGGCAGGTGCGCGTCGCAGGCTCGAGCGGGACGACGTAAACGGTGTCTGCATCGCGCGGGTGCACCACAATCGGGAAGCCGAAGTCGCTCGGCAGCCCCTTCGTGATGCTCTGCCAGCTCCGGCCGCTGTCATCGCTGCGGAGCACGCCGATCGTCGGGTCCTCCGCAAAGCCACCGTGATTCTGCATGTAGAGCCGCTCCGGGCGATCGGGATGCGCTGCGATCTTGTGGACGCACTGGCCGAACTCGGGATAGCGGTCGGGCTGGAATGCGGCGCCGATCCCGGCGTTCTCCGGCGCGAAGCTTTTCTCGCCGTCGCGGCTCGTGTAATGGCCCCCCGTGGAGATGCCGAGATGCAGCGCGTCGCCGTGGTGGAGGATGGTGTGCAGGCAGAGCCCGCCGTTGCCGGGATGCCACTGGCGCGCGTGCACGTGGTCGGTGATTCCCGCAACCTTCTCCCAAGTGTCGCCGCCGTCACCGCTGCGGAAGAGCGCCGCGGGCTCGACCCCGCAGAGGAAGTCGGTCGAATCGCCCCCCGGGGCGAGCGACCAGACGTTCTTCAGCGTGCGTCCGTCATCCGCCGCGAACGCGGGCGCTGATTTCGTCGGCTTGAACTTCTTCCCGAGGTCCTTACTCACCTGGATCGTCGTGCCGAACCACGGCGAACTCGGCACCGCGACGACCTTCGGCGACTTCGAACGGCGATCGATCAGCGCCGTGTTCACCGGCATCCCTTCGAAAAACGGGCCGCGCAACTCGAGACGCTTCGCGCCAGGGCTCCCCTCGAACACGAACAACCCTTTTTTCGTGCCGACCGCAACCACCACTCGACTCGCCATGTTTCAACCTCCAGAAACCGCAGGTAGGATCGTGACCAGGTCGCCCGCCGACAACGGAGTATCCAGCCCGGCCCGCGCGCGGACATGGTCGTCGTTGACGAAGACGTTGATGTGCGGCCGCGGCTCACCACGCTCATCGCAAACGCGTACGTGCACTTGCGGGTACTGCCGCGCGAGCTCCGCGAGCAACTCGCGGACGTCGTGCGCAATAATGCAAAGCTCCCCACGCCGTAACTGAGCAGGGTTACCGCAGAGCGATCGCAGCGCCTGCGGAATCGTGACTCGCACTTCGGGAACCGTGGGTTCCATCGACTTCTCGTTTCGCGCCGCGGCCTCGTTCTTTCAAGGCGGGCGTCGTCGCGCCCTCCGCCGCAGGGGCGCCGAGCCTTTCTTGGCTCCTCGCCACCCAGTACGGATCGACGCTGACAGGCGTTTCAATCCACTTAATTGGTGCAAGAAGATAGGACGAGAGCGGCACAAGGTCAACACTCTCCCACTCTTTTCACTCACCTGAATGGGTTCTGATTGGAGCCGAAAAATGGAGGTGCGGCTCATACGTTTACTCGGAATCGGACTCGGCCGCACGACTTCGGCCGACAGGTCTGTGGGCGCGTTTGAACTTACGGAAGTGCGGAAGCAGCCGCGCAACTCGTGGGTTATAATTGGAGTGTCTCGAATCGTTAGTCGTTACTTTGTGGCGGTTTGAACCTTTAGGACCTCTGTCATGCCGAAGTTGCGGGAGAAGTTGTGGGAAAAGTTGAAGAATTTCTTTAATCGGCGCCCCCCTTATTGCAACCAATGCAAGCGCGAGGAAACTCGGCCAGAATGGGTCGAGAAGTTGCAATGTTCGTTTTGTTTCGGCCGTCTAATTCCGGGTAAGGATCGCGACAAGAAATGAGTGCCGTGCGAACAACCGTTCCTAACAAATGAACGGGCAGGAAGATTCGCGGGCCAGAAGTTCCGACACGTGTGGAAATAATGGATTCGTTTTTCTGTCCTCCATTTTCCTGTTGTACACTTGGCGGTCTGCCAGGAAGACGATGCGCGGCGAGGAAGAACCTGAAAGCAAATTGAGTGAGCAGCTCCGCCTTGCGGATTCTCGAGGTCAGCACGTTACTCGCATTGGTTTCGTGGTCCACACCAGTTTTGGCATACATCTCCAGACGCTTTGAAAGCTCTGCGTCGTCGAATACACGGTCCGATGCGTCGAACTTCTTGATGGCTTCTGTCAACTGTTCAAATGACACTGCTTTTATGCTGTCAAGAATGCGTTGGTGGTAGTCCCGAGACTTCGCATCCAGGTGGTCGGTCTTTGCCATGATCACTGCATCTCGACCCTTTGGGCCGCTCACGCTCATCAACATGGTCACGGCCATCGCGAAATGCTCGTAGTCTCCCCGGGTATCCAGCACTTGCTTCACCGCATCGACGCTGCGCTCCGATCCCAATTCGACTAGCAAGGCCAGAAAAATCTTCTGATGCTTCTCCTCGCCTTGCTCGTTGAGACGCTTGGCCAGATGGTCCTCCACGGAGGGGCCAGTCGCGCCGTACAGCAGCACACGGACGGATTGGGCAGGGAGTTTCACGTAATGAGGCGCCTCGAAAAACTCGACACCACGGTCGGATTCGAGAAAGATGCGGTCGATTTGCGGCAATAGGCGCGGATCACCAAACTTTGCCAGTACGTGCGCGAATCGTACAAGTTGCAGGAAGTTGTGTTGAACAATGCGAGCCTTGGGATCAATGTGCTTGAACAACGAAGTGTGTCCAAAGTATCGCTCCTTAAAAATGTCGGACACCGCAGCGCTTTCGCGTTCCACCCGAACGTCTAACGAGCAAGCTAACCGGGCGGTGGCTAGAGAGATTCCCTGTCAGTCCGGCTAATCCGCCACTCCGGTTGAGCGCCTCGCTCGGCGTTTCTAATTGCATCAAGCGTCGCTTGTGCCCAAAGAGTTGTTGCGTCTCCGTATTCTTGAGGTGGTGCTGCCAGAACATTCTCAACTGTCACCGGCCAGATCTTGACACCCCAATCATGAACCGGTGCTCCATTACGACGCAATACACGCACCTTTCCCGCGGTGGCTTTCCGCACTGCTTTTCGAATCGTTGCAATCGATGCCTTGCCAGTGAGATGTATTTCAACGTTTTCCCGAGCTGCAAGCAACGCCTCAACGGTGTATCCCATGCTGCGGGGATGTTGGATGGCATAGCAACTGACAGCAAAGAAATGCGCGGTCTGCCCTACCGACGTGGAAAGGAAGTCCGGGATGAGTTGTCCAACTTCGGACTCACGACAAAGCAACGCATGAAAGTTGCTCTGGCAAGTCTCCGCAGCCGAGACAACCGCACCACACTCGGAACATTGGAGTCGCATCAATAGCCTTCGGTTCAATCGTTAGTTCGGCCACAGCCCTGCAACTGGGCAATTGCCTTGGCCACTGCTGGTGAGGCCGATTGTAGGGACTGCCGCCACACAATACTTGCGGTTGTCCAAGACCGTTTCTCTGAGGAGGCCCAAGAAGAATCCCTATCAGCCGCACGCCCTCACCGCCCGACTGACGTCTTTTCCCACGTGTCCCGAATCACGCTCAGGTCTTGATCCGATGTCAGATAGTATTCCAGGTAGCCACAGCCTCCGCAGACGTACCGGGTCAGAGAGGACGCGTCTGTCCCCATCACTCCTTCTTTCAGCGTCACCCGATCACTCGATAGCGCGCTAACGATTGACAATTACGTGGCGTGTCGGCAGCGGTTCATGTGTGTCGAAAGCACACGAGGCTTGCGTCGTCCTTCCGTTTGCGTGCAAAGTCTTTCGGCCTCGGATCACCTATGTCCCCTTGGCAGTTTTCCAGTAATCCGACACGAAATCGAACAATCCCCAGATGTACCTGGCCTTTGTCGCTGCCAGACGTTATGTGCTGGTCAAAATGCACCGGAGACTTCGAAGTATCGAGTTTGATCGTACCCGCGTCACCTTTCGCGTCATTTGTGATGACGCTGTATTGGTCACCTTGTATTATCAAGAATGTCTTCTTGCTTGCGATTACAGCGGGTGGCGCAAAGTTCCCATTCTTCCCGACGGAGACCATTCGCCATTTCCCCTGCAGCGATTCGAGCGTCACAGGAGCAACAACATTTTTCCGCACGAATAGAGATCGCAACCAGTTGAGCATATAGCGCTAAAGAGGTCAGAGGTCAGAGGGATTTGGATTACCGGTTGTCGATCGATTGAAGTGCTCTACTGTCTCGCGTTTTAGCAGGAAGATTGGGGACCAAGCTTGGATCATAGGTTGAACCCGCCGACACCTGAACCATGGTGATACGCATCTTGGTCGGAAAGAACTTTTCCGAGTCGGCACGCTTGTGCGCATGGCCACTGCCACCGCTGTTGTCTTTGATGACCAAATCCATTTGCTTGATGCCTTCCGACCAGACGATGGAATCGTTCTGCCAGAATGACTTCATCGATACGTCTTGTTCGTACACGCCCTTTTCGCGGTAGACGACAGTGCCGGTGCAACCGTAGCCATTTTTTTGACCTTGATTCGGTATGTAGCAAAGGGACCATGTCGTGGGTTCGCTCCCCGCAGGTTTTTCCAGGACCTCCGTGCGAATGTGGACTGTCCCGTTTCGATAGTCGACCGGGGCCGTCCAGTCGCGTGGCCGATCCGAGTTGAGCGCTGTGCCGCGGACGTAATAGTGCGACTTACTCGGTTTCGATTTGTCCGCGTTCTCCTTGGTATAGGTGAACGTGACGTCGAACAGAACGAATTGCTCCGCGCGGCTCATCGAGGGGACCGAAATTGCTGTCAGCAGTGCGACGGCACAAGTCCCAGCCGCACGAAACAACTTGGTCGATGTCATTCAAATCTCTAAAGGTGCATTGCCCGCCATGTCCTGAGCATAGACCAGGACAATGGCAGCGGCGGCCTTTAGCAGCGCGTCGGACAGAAGCAATGGTTCGGGGGGATGATGAGAAACCATCTTGTGCAGCTCTTTCACCTCCTCCAGCAGTTCGACCAAGAGTGTTTTCTCGTCGAATTGGTTGCCACCAGGCTCCATCAAATGATTTCTGAGTTCTGCCACTTTCTC
>CAZFLF010000128.1:0-10451 GCA_964519825.1 uncultured Pirellulaceae bacterium
CCAGGGTCGCGAGCAAAGCGACCGCACCCTGGGTAGCCTACACCGTCGTGTTCCTTACCCCAAAGGGGTCAAACAATCTAGCATTACCGTGTGTGTAACCCTTTCAGGGTAAAGAAGGTTCATTGGACTCTTCACCCAGGGTACGCGGCCAATCGCCGCGACCCTGGGCTGATATGTGTAACGCCTTCAGCGTAAAGAAACCACGAAGTTCACAAGTAGGATTTGGAAAAAGTCGGTCTTGTCCCTCTCAGACATCGCGACTATCTTCCCGCCGCGAATCCTTGTAATGGCGACAGAACGTGCTTTTCGAGTTCGATCGAAAGCAGATTCTCGAGCCGTTTGTGAGGGAGACTCGCTTACCGGTAGTCCGAGTACCCGTTCGGGTCAGCAACCGGGAGCAAGAGCCAAGGCGACTGCACAAGCCCGAAGGATTTCCAGACGAGTAACTCGTTTCTGGACGGTCATTCGTGTCTTGTCTTTAGTTCAGGAGAAATCCATGACAGCCGTAATGAACTCGCGGCATCGCATTATCGGCAAGTTATATTCGCAGTTTTTTGGTGCTTCCTCGTCCGCAGAAGTGCTGCTTCGCGTTGGCGTGGACCTGGTACTAACGTGCGTTGCGACGCTGTTCGCGGCACTCTTCTATCAGTGGCACCAAGGGGCCGCGGCCATGTCGCTGGGAACGTTCGCTGGCGAAGTGGCCGGGGAGTTTCTGCGCAGTATTGGGCTGGTCGCATCGATCACTTTGGTGCTTTTCTGCACGGGCAAACTCTATAAACCGCGTCCCGGCGGCAAATGGAATGTGCGGTTGTTGGAGATTGCCTTGGCGTGCGGAATCGGAATGATGATTCATTGCGGAAGCTTGTTTCTCTTTCGTGGCGAGATTGGTCGGCGGAGTGTTGTGGCGGCCTGGGCATTTCTATTTGCCCTCGTGGCGGTCGTTCGCTGGGGCCGTGTATTCCTGGCGGGACGGTTTCGGTTGCAATCACGGCGGCCATCGCGGCAACATCGGGTCGAGGACGTGTTGGTGGTTGGCGGAGCGGGCTACATCGGATCCGTGCTGGTCCGACAACTGCTCAGACGCGGCTACCGTGTGCGGGTCCTGGATCTGTATCTCTTCGGCGACGAGTCTCTAGATGACGTGTCGTCTCATCCACGATTGGAAAAGATGGAAGGTGACTTCCGCAACGTTGAACACGTCGTGCAAGCACTGCGCGGAATGGACGCCGTCGTGCATTTGGCTGCGATCGTGGGAGATCCAGCGTGCGCAGTGGATGAAGCAACGACCATCGCGGTGAACTATGAAGCGGCCAAGATGATGGCGCGCCTGTCACGGGCCCAAGGGATCTCGCGGTTCGTGTTCGCGTCGACCTGCAGCGTTTACGGTGCCACGGAAGAGATCATTGACGAGCAATCCGCGTTGAATCCGGTGTCGTTGTATGCGACGACCAAGATCGACGCCGAGCGGGCACTGCTCGAAGCATTGGATGACGTGTTCCAGCCAACAATCCTGAGATTGGCAACCGCCTATGGCTGGTCGCGGCGTCCGCGGTTCGATCTGGTAGCCAACCTGCTGAGCGCCAAGGCGGTCACAGACAGGGAGATTTCAGTCTTTAACGGCGAGCAGTGGCGGCCGTTCGTGAATACCCGAGACATCGGTCGGGCCATTGTTGCGGTCTTGGAAGCTCCGCTGAGCAAGGTCGGTGGAGAAATCTTCAACGTCGGCGACAATTCGCAAAACTACACGCTCAGCCAACTTGGCGCGATCGTGGCGGCGGCCGTTCCCGGCACGAAAGTTCATGAGCTCCGCAACAACGAAGATCCGCGAAATTACCGCGTGCGCTTTGACAAGATAGTGCGCACGTTGGGGTTTCGCGCAGCCGTAACTTTGGAGGAAGGTATCCAAGAAATCGTCGATGCCGTCGTTGACGAACAGGTGACCGATTGGCGCGCCCCCCAATACAGCAACCTGAAACAAATGCAGTCCACCGTCTTGAAGATCCTGAGAGAGGACACGGACGACGCCGACCTGCAAAACGAGTTGCAAGCCACGCGCGAATTCTTACGGCGAGCGGCGTAGCGATCATTGTCGGGAATCATTGCACCAAGCTCCCCGACGGCTCCGGCGAATAAGATTCCAACCAGGCCACTCTGTGCTGCCGCGCCACAAGCATGCTAGCTAACGGATCGCTGCGGAGTCATCTTGACTCACAGGGATGGTTCGAAGAAACTCCCTCGCCCTCGGGCAGGATGCCTGGTTTCACTTCAAGATGGATTTTGATCATGCGTGGACTGGTGGTTGGATTTGGCAGCATCGGCAAACGTCATTTGCGAAACCTTCGCCAAATCCTGCCTGACGCTGAACTGACCGTCGTGCGGCACCGGCCCGACGCGGCGCCGGAACCCGAGTTGGAGTTGGCCAATCGCGTCGTGTATCGACTCGAAGACGCACTCGACAACTCACCCGAGTTCGCGATTATCTGCTCGCCAGCCCCGTTTCATGTCCCGACGGCGCTGCCACTGGCTCAGGCAGACGTCCACTTGCTCATCGAAAAACCAATCTCGGACAAACTGGAGGGCATTGATGACCTCCTGGCGATTTGCCGTGATCGAAACTTGACCCTCATGGTCGGATATTCGCTGAGGTTTGACCGTTCCTTGCAGTTGACACGTCGCGCGATTGGCGATGGAGGCATTGGGCGAGTCATTGGCTTTCGCTCCGAAGTCGGCCAATACCTACCCGACTGGCGCAAGTCCGTTCCATATCGCGATACCGTGACGGCCCAAAAACAATTGGGGGGTGGTGTTCTACTTGAGTTGAGTCATGAGCTTGATATCGCAAGTTGGCTGATTGGTGACGTAACGGATGTCAGTGCTTGCGTGAGCCAGGTGGGCGATCTGGGTGTCGATGTCGAAGATTGGGCGGACTTGAATCTCTGTTTTGGTTGCGGGGCCATTGGGAATATCCATCTCGACATGGTGCAACGCTCCGCGGTGCGAGGTTGCCGGATCGTCGGGACCGACGGCACGGTGACCTGGGATGCCCTAACCAGTCAGGTGCGCCGTTACCGGGCGGCCACGCACGACTGGGAGAATCTGCACGATGTTTCGCCAGCGCATCGCAATGACATGTACTTGGAAGAACTCCGGCACTTTGTCGATTGTGTGCGAAACAACGACACGCCCGCGGTCACCGGAGACGACGGGAAACGTGCTCTCAAAATTGCGATTGCGGCCCGCAAATCTGCACAACTGAGGAGGTCGGTGGAGGTATGACTCAGCCCACAGTTGTCGGCTTCATATTCGCTCGTGGTGGTTCGAAAGGGGTTCCCAAGAAGAACATCCGGAAACTCGTGGATAAACCGTTGATTGCCTATGCCATCGACGTCGCGAAGCAAAGTCGTTTCATTCAGCGTATTGTCGTTTCTACCGACTCCCCGGAGATTGCCGAAGTGGCTCGGGCATTGGGCGCCGAAGTGCCATTCCTGCGTCCTCCCGAGTTGGCAACCGATACGGCTTCCGAATGGATGGCTTGGCGACACGCGATTGAGGAAGTTGAACGCGCTTCCGAACAGGCAATCGACCTCTTTGTTTCGATTCCCACCACAGCACCACTGCGCATGGCGCATGACGTGGATGCCTGCGTGGAAACACTCGTTGCGAGCGACGCGGACATTGTGATTACCGTTACGGAATCTCATCGCAGTCCGTATTTCAACATGGTCGTTTTGGATCCAGACGGGGTCGCGAGCCTCGTGATTCCGCCGGTCAACGGAGTGGCTCGTCGCCAGGATGCCCCGCCGACGTTTGACATGACGACCGTGGCCTACGCCGCGCGGCGCAACTTCATTATGGCGTCGAGCTCGATCTTTCAAGGCAAGGTGCGGGCGGTGCGGGTGCCGATCGAACGAGCTCTCGACATCGATACTGAATTGGATTTTCGCATAGCGGAGCTTTTCCTATGTCAACAACAGCCGTCGAGCGTCCGAGCGCCGTCACTCAAGGCGGGATGAGTTCCGTCAGCCAGTTGATGAACCTTACCGGACGAGTGGCCGTCGTGACGGGCGGCGCGGGACACATTGGCAGCGCCCTGTGCGAAGCCTTGGCGGAACTTGGCGCCAGCGTCGTGGTGCTCGATCGCGGCAACGATGCCTGTCGAGAGAAGGCCGCGGCGCTTCACGAGACTTACGAAGTCCCGACGCTCGCACTCACCGTGGATCTTGCTGACGAGACAGAAACGCGGGCCGTCTGCAGTCGCGTTCAGCAAGAATTCGGACGTCTCGACATTCTCGTTAACTGCGCTGCGTTTGTCGGTACTTCAGATCTGGCCGGCTGGGTGACCACCTTCGAAAAGCAATCGACCGAGTCGTGGCGAAAAGCCGTGGAACTCAACCTGACGGCGCCCTTCGTCTTGACGCAATCGTGCGCCGAAGCTTTGGCCCAATCGGGTCGCGGAGCCGTCATTAATGTCGGCTCGATCCACGGCGTTGTCGGACCCGATATGCGACTTTATGAGAATACGACCATGGGAAATCCCGCCGGCTACGCGGCGAGCAAAGGGGGACTGTTGCAGCTTACCCGCTGGCTGGCGACGGTGATGGCGCCGCGTGTGCGCGTCAATTTGATCACGCCGGGCGGGGTCTATCGTCACCAGAATCCAGCCTTTGTTTCGCGATATGTCGCCCGGACTCCTCTGCAACGGATGGCCCACGAACAGGACTTCAAGGGGGCCGTCGCCTATCTGGCCAGCGATCTTTCAGCCTATGTGACAGGCCACAATCTCGTGGTCGACGGAGGGTGGACGACATGGTAAGCGCATTACAAATCGGCGACCGTTCAATTGGAGCAGGTTATCCCTGTTTCGTGATCGCGGAGGCCGGCGTCAATCACAACGGCCAACTGGATGTGGCGCTGCAATTGGTCGATGCCGCGGTGGAAGCACACGCCGATGCAGTCAAATTTCAAACGTTCAAGGCAATCCGGCTCGTCACAAGCACCGCGCCGAAGGCCGCGTACCAGCAGCGAAACACGGGTGACGGGGGCAATCAGCTTGACATGCTCCGGCGGCTGGAGTTGTCGCCAGACGACCATCAGCGGCTGATCGATCACTGCGCCCAGCGTGGCATCCGGTTTCTCTCAACGCCCTTCGACCATGACAGCGTCGACTTGCTTGACGAATTAGGCGTCCAGGCGTTCAAAGTCAGCTCAGGCGACCTGACGAACCTACCTCTGTTGGAGCACTTGGCCCGCAAGCGCAAGCCGATAATTCTGTCGACTGGCATGGCAACGCTTGGCGAGGTCGAGCAGGCGGTGCACACGCTGGAGGCGACGGAAGCCGCATTCGCATTGCTGCACTGCGTCAGCAACTACCCAGCCGAACACAATGAAACAAATCTGCGAGCCATGCTCACGATGCAAGCGGCCTTTGGTGTGCCAGTCGGCTATTCCGACCACACACTTGGCAACGAAGTGTGCTTCGCGGCCGTGGCGCTGGGAGCCCGCATCATCGAGAAGCATTTCACTTTGGACCGCAATCTGCCCGGACCCGACCACGCCGCTTCGGCAGAGCCAAACGAGTTATGCCACTTGCTGCAGGGAATCCGACGCATCGAACTGGCGTTGGGTGACGGCCGGAAGGTTCCAACGCCCAGTGAACTGAAAACGGCGGAAGTCGCGCGAAAAAGCTTGGTGGCCGCCTGTGATATTCCGGCGGGTGCCGTGTTTACCGAAGACCTCATCGCTATCAAGCGTCCCGGAACGGGACTGCCGCCTGCTATGCGCTCCTACATACTCAGCCGAACAGCTCGCTGTCCGATTCCCGCTGGCGCCTTGATTTGCCTGGAGAACGTCGCGTGAGAAGGATCGCCGTGATTACTGTCGGCAGATCGGACCTGAGCATCTACGTTCCGGTGTTGCGCGCCATTCAATCCGATGCGGATTTGGAACTGTGCGTGATCGCATCCGGCGCGCATTTGTCGCCGACGCACGGCTGGACGGTTAATGAAATCACTGCCCACGGGTTTGGCGTGACCGAACGAGTCGACATGCTCTTGTCCGCCGACACACCCGAGGCAATTGCCAAGTCGATGGGCCTGGGAGTCATCGGTTTCGCTCAAGCCTATCAGCGTCTGCGGCCAGACATCGTGGTGGTGCTGGGAGACCGTTTCGACATGCATGCGGCGGCTCTCGCGGCCGTCCCCTTCCGCATTCCCCTGGCACATTTGCATGGCGGTGAGGTCACCAGCGGCGCGATCGATGAGGCGTTTCGCCACGCGATCACCAAATATTCTCATTTGCACTTCGCCTCGACGGACGAGCACGCAAATCGAATCATTCAGTTAGGCGAGGAGCCCTGGCGGATTACCGTGTCCGGGGCACCAAGCCTGGACAATCTGCGACAACTCACGCTGCTGAGTCAGCAGGAGCTTGAAACGCGATTGCAGATGCCGTTGGATTCGGCGCCGCTGCTTATGACGTTTCACCCGGTGACTTTGCAATACGAGCAGACCGGATCTCACATCGACGAACTTCTCTCTGCGATCGGCGAGTTCGATCTACCGATCGTTGTCACTCGCCCCAATGCGGACACCAGCAACCAGATTATTCAGCGCAAACTTGATCGCTTCGCTGAGTCTCGGCCGAACGTGCGTGTCGTCGACAACCTCGGCACCTGTGCTTACTTCAGTTTGATGCAACATGCGGCTGCGATGGTCGGCAATTCCTCCAGCGGGATCATCGAAGCGGCATCGTTCGAACTCCCCGTGGTGAATATCGGGATCCGCCAACAAGGCCGGCCGCAGTCGGGGAACGTGATCCACGTCGGCCACACATCGCAAGAAATCGCCGCCGGTATTTGGCAGGCACTCCAGCCCGCATTTCGGGCTCGATTGAGGGGCCTGACGAATATCTATGGCTCCGGTCGCGCTGCGGAATGCATTGTCCAGCGATTGAAAGAGGTACCGCTGGACGAGCGATTGATTGTGAAACGATTCTACGATCTGCCACGGACCGAACTAGTGCATGGTCAATCGTGGAATGAGGGATGTCATACGGGAGGGCGAGGCTCCTGCCGAGCCGAAGCGTTGGTTCCGGCTCGGCAGGAGCCTCGCCCTCCCATCCATCATTCCCAGGGTGACAGTGCACTAGCTGTCCCGACGACGGAAACACCTGGGCCGTTAATGGATGCAGTGTCGCTCGGTCCGATTATTGCGAGGGTGAACGAAGCCTGCCTCATTCTCGGCGGTGGCCAGCACGCCAAAGTTGTTATCGATGCACTGCTCGCCGCCGGCACAACACCGCTGGGAGTGCTCGAGGCAAATGCTGCGCTCCATGGTCAAGAAATCTTAGGAGCACCTGTCCTCGGGGGTGATGAATTGCTGGACCAGTTCGCCAATGACCGGTGCGGGTTTACGGTCGGGGTCGGATCAACCGCCAATACTCGGGCTCGCCGTGAGTTGTTTGACGCGGCGGTTTCTCATGGTCTGGCGCCGGTTACCGTTCGGCACCCAACCGCGATTGTCGCTGGGTCGGCCAGCATCTCACGGGGCGTCCAATTGCTGGCGGGAGCAATCGTCAATGCCGATGCCAGACTCGAAGAAAATACCGTCATCAACACCGGTGCGATCATTGAACACGACTGCGTGGTCGAGCGGCATGCCTTTATCGCACCCGGCGTGCGACTAGGTGGCTCGGTGGTGGTAGGCGAAGGTGCTCATGTCGGAATTGGAGCTACGGTGCGTCAAGGTATCCGAATCGGTGCTCGCGCAATCGTCGGCGCGGGAGCGGTGGTGGTGACCGACGTCCCGCCGGATGTTGTCGTGATGGGAATTCCAGCGCGGATCCACAAGAGACTTGCCGCATGAATGACTTATCTGAACTATGCGTTGCAATCACAGACTCGATTCGCGCGGTCATGCTGCGAATCGACCGCGGTTCGCGGGGCTTGGCCCTGGTGGTTGATGATCAAAACAGATTCCTGGCTACGATCACCGATGGCGACGTGCGCCGGGCAATCCTGCAAGGCGTTTCGCTCGATGCTCCGGCCTTTGAGGCGATTAAGGGCGCCGCGGGCCAGCTGCGCCAATCCATCACGGCTACCGCTGACACCAGCCGCGAGGAACAGCTGCGGCTCATGCTTCTACACGATATCCGGCATTTGCCATTGTTGGACTCGGCCGGTCGAATCGTCGAACTGGCCATCCCCACCGTCGACGACGAACAATTTGAGTTGCCTGTGCAGGCGGTGATCATGGCGGGTGGGTTCGGCAAGCGATTGCGCCCGCTGACCGATCATACTCCCAAGCCCATGTTATGTGTGGGCGGCCAGCCTCTCATGGAGCGCACGATCCGCAGCTTGCACCATGCCGGAATCCGCCGGATCAATGTTACTACTCACTACATGCCGGAAAAGATCACGGAGTATTTCGGCACCGGCAGCCAGCTGGGCGTGAAACTGAATTACGTCTCGGAGGATGAACCGCTCGGTACTGCCGGAGCAATTTCGCTGATGGATGACTCGGACGAGCCACTACTCGTCATGAACGGTGACATTTTCACGCGCGTCAACTATCGAGACCTGATCTCGTTCCATCAGAAACGGCGTGTCGCCTTGACGGTGGGCGTCAGGCAATACGAGATTGAGGTGCCTTATGGCGTAATTGAGGCGTCTCTGGGGGAAGTGCGAAGTCTACGGGAGAAACCGAAGTACAGTTTCATGGTCAACGCCGGGGTCTACATGCTGGAGCCGGTGGCTCGCCGGCGGATCCCTTTGAACCAGAAATACAACATGACCGACTTGATCGAAAACCTGCTGGCGGAAGGCATGGCTGTGGCCTGCTTTCCGATCATTGAGTATTGGATGGATATCGGCCGGCATGATGATCTGGAACGCGCCCAACATGAAGCGCAGCAGGTGAAGCGAGCGGCTTGAGGGAGGGAGTGGGAGAGATGGAGAGTGGGAGAGATGGAGAGTGGGAGTGACGGAGAGTGGGAGTGACGGAGAGCGGGAGAGAAACTTTGGGTCGTTTATTGAGTCTTGTATTGCTAATGTCGATTTGTGACCCGTAACCCGAAGCGTTAGCGAGGCAGAACCCTCGCGTACTTCTGCCTCGCTAACGCTTCGGGTTACGATGGCTGGCTAACTGCGATCGTCTTTTACAATACAGGACTCAATAACCGCAATCCGCAGGCGAGCGCGTTGGGTCGTGTTGGGACGCTATTAAAGCGCTCGCCTGCGGCTTGCGGTTAAACGATTCAGCTGCCGAATAAGAGAGGATCGGACATGACGTGGCAGGGAAAAAAGGTGCTGGTAACAGGCGCTGGCGGATTTATCGGCAGCCATCTCGCCGAGCGGCTCGTCGAACTGGGGGCCGAAGTCCGTGCCATGGTGCATTACAACGCGGCGGCAAGCTGGGGTTGGCTCGACGATTCTCCTACTAAGAACCAAATGGAGGTGCTCGCGGGGGACATCCGTGACCAGGGCTTCGTCTTACACGCGATGCGCGATCGTGACACGGTCTTCCACCTGGCGGCATTGATTGCCATCCCTTATTCCTATCTCGCCCCTGGATCGTACGTGCAAACAAATATAGTGGGCACGTTTCATATATTAGAGGCCGCCCGGCAATTGCGGACACCGCGGCTTGTGCACACCTCCACTAGCGAAGTTTATGGCACGGCCCTGGAAGTACCCATTCGCGAGACGCACCCTTTGCAAGGACAATCACCCTATTCCGCCAGCAAAATTGGAGCAGACAAGCTGGCTGAGTCGTATTATTGTTCCTTCGAAGTGCCGGTCGTGACCGTGCGGCCGTTCAATACATTTGGACCGCGACAATCGGCCCGCGCCGTCATCCCGACCGTCATCAGCCAATGCTTTACGCAAGAGGTTGTGCGGATTGGAAGTCTCACTCCGACCAGGGATTTGAATTTCGTCGCCAATACGGTAGACGGATTCCTCCGCGCGGCGGAGGCGCCGCAAGCGATCGGCAAGACTATTAATCTTGGATCAGGTTCTGAAATCAGCATTGGCGATGTGGCCCAGCTCATCATCAAATTGGTCGGCCGGCCGGTGCGATTGGAATCCGAATCGACACGGCTGCGTCCGGAACGAAGCGAAGTGCAACGCTTATTGGCTGATAACCGTCTGGCGCGCGAACTCTTGCAATGGCAACCGCAGGTCTCGTTTGAGGACGGCCTGCGCCGCACGATCGAGTGGTTCCGCGAGAACGTCGGACGGTACCGTGCCGGTGTCTATAACGTATAGAGGGGGCCAGACCGCAGAACGAATACGAAGAACGAAATCCGAAAAAAAACTACAGCCCGAAATTCGAATGACAGAAAAACCGACCATTCCATTATTCACCCCTGAGATTCGTGGCCGCGAATGGCAGTATGTGAAGGACTGCTTGGATACAGCCTGGGTCTCGTCTGTGGGAGCGTATGTCGATCGG
>CAZFLF010000129.1:0-10405 GCA_964519825.1 uncultured Pirellulaceae bacterium
AATCGGAGGCTGAAGTGACCGCCATCCGGCGCTGTGTGCAGCGAAGCTGTCCGTTTGGTGATGACAAATGGGCGCAGAAAACTGCAAAAGATCTGGGATTAGAATCCACACTCCGGCCCCGAGGGCGTCCAAAGAAAGTGAATAGCGACTGAAAATCGCCCCATCCATCGCATTCATCCCAGTATATGCTCCTGACCCTTTTATCCGCCGATTCTTCGTGGCCGCGTCTCTCCGAGACGCGCAGCTCCTGCCCGGCAGACAATGCTTACTGCAAGGGCTGCGCGTCTCCGAGAGACGCGGCCACAAGAGTCCCTACGCAGCCTCATAACGTACGTAGATGACCGTGATGTTGTCCCGCCCCCCCGCCTCGTTGGCACGGGCAACGAATTGCCGGCAGGCCTGTTCGGGGTCCGCTTCAGCCCGCAGCACACCCGCAATTTCCTCATCGGAAACCATGTTTGTTAATCCGTCGGAGCAGAGTAATACCCCGTCGCCGATTTGCAGACCGACCCTATGTAGCTCGACTTTCACGTCCGCGGAAGTTCCCCCAACGGCGTTGGTAATCACGTGACGCATGTCGTGCTTGTCGGCATCTTCGGCGTTTAGGAGGCCACGGCGAACCAGTTCCTCCACCAGGGTGTGGTCCTTGGTGAGCCGATGGACAACGCCGTTGCGGTAGAGGTAACAACGGCTGTCGCCGACGTGTGCCACGAACAGGTCATCGTTGAGGCTATAGGCCAGCGTTAACGTGGTACCCATATCCTTCAGCGCTGGACGCGCAGCCGCTTCGGCTAGGACCCGGGAGTTGGCCTGAGCCAGCGCCCTTTGGAAGTCGTCTAACACCTGATCTTCCCCCCGCCCTTTGAGCTGAGCGAACCACTGGATATGCTCGAGGACGAAGGTTTCAACGGAGTCGATAGCCAATGCGCTAGCCCGCTTACCCCCGGCGTGGCCGCCCATGCCATCGGCCACGACGAATAGGTTTCCACGATCGCTGCTATGCTGCAGTTTGGGTTGGGGCAGGCTTGTGCATTGCACCTGCAACGCCTTGACCAAAGTGGCGATGAGGAACTGGTCCTCGTTGTTGTCACGCACCTTCCCGCGATCGGTCAGACCGAAGCTGCGGACGGCCAATTGCAGGTGGTTGGCCGGAAACCTGAGCGTGTCCGCGTCGGTCGACGCGACGGGGGCTTCGTCGGGACCAAACGTTTTGCCCATGATGTCTCCAATGTAGCCATCACGCTCCTGCGTGATGAGCCTTTCACGTGGGACTCTAAACGGCTCATTCAGGACCCAACTCTATCGTCACCCGACGCACCAGTCGACGGTGCGCTTCGGCAAGTTCGCCGTTACGGTTCTTCGTAGGATGAAACGTCGGGGCGTTTCGCTCTTAATCGGGCTAGTGCCTCGCGCGTCAGGCTCGTGCCGTGCAGTGTAAGCTGACAGTCTTGAGGAAGATGCGCGGCGAGGAAATCTAATCCCTCGTCGGAAAAACCTGCGCCAAAGAGAGCGAGTTCCTTCAGCTTTGAAAAACGAGTAAGGTCTTGGAGGCTTCTGTTTGTAAAATCGCGGCGGCCCACCGCGTCCTCGACACGCACATACTCCAGCTCCGGCAGCTTGTCGGGCGAAAGGTGGACAAGTCCCTGATCGTTGACGCGAGTTTCATAGAGCGTGAGCTTTTTCAAACCATGCAGGGGGGGAAGTTGGGCTAAGTCGCCGTTGCTGATGGTAGCCCGCCGGAAATCCAGCTCCGTCAGGTCGTGTAATTCCGCCAAGAGCTTCAAGTCATCCGGTTGCCCACGCCAGGTCTCCGGCAGGCAAACCGCGCCTTGCCGAATGTATTGCGTGAGAGGATACGGAGTCGATTCCGGCCGCTTTTCCCGACAGACCGTCGGACCGACGATTGCCCCAAGCTGCGCCAGTTTTTCCGCCGCCCGAGCGTGACTGTTCCGGTTCGCATCAGGCACCCATTCATGCGGCGTGAGGGGGTCCGCGGGTGGGCTGGACGGATCGATCAAGACTTGCACCAGCGGCCCGCTCGCGTTCCACCCCACGAGGCCGTGATGCGCCGATACACCATAGTTCGTGAACTGACAGAAAGGAGGAACTATTCCGTTCGTCAGGCGTTCATGCATGAGCTTACGCGCGTCGATTCGATACCAATCGCCCGCACAATAGAGGATTTCGCCGTCACGCTCGATCCAGCCATCGACTCCGCGAATGTCCCCGCGGATGAACAAATTCGGGGGCTGACGCCAATTCCATCCCTGGCCGAATGAGAATCTCTCGACACCAAATCCAACCGGATGCAGCACGTCGCCACTGGGGAGTATCGAAAAACGCCGACCGTACCAATTCGTTTCCTTACCCGCCAATGACAGGTCGAACTGAACCGGGTGCACGGAAACTTTCAATGTCTCCGGGTCGATGATCAATGGAAATGGAGGATCTGCCCCACGGTACTGCCGCTTAACCAGCAGTCGCATGGGATCGTTCGCCAGCTGGTATGGCTTGATCCAAGCGACATTGGAAATGAGCTCGGGATCATCCCGCTGTCCGTGGAGCTTGGTCAGTCGATGAAATAAGTTGATGCGTTCTCGTGCCTTCGGCCGTAACACGAGTTCTGCAAACCAGACTCGATCATCCGTACCAAATGTGCCAACGGCCAGGACACGACCTGCCGCCAGCGGGTGAATCAATAGATAGTTTGTCGGGTGTCGCTCGGATGTCTCCTGGTAAGGAGGCAGGCCGGATTCACGATCGAACTTAGCCAACAATTGGCCAGCGGGTGAATAGACCAGGATTCCACCCACCGTCAACGCAATCCAGATGTTCTCGCCATCCCAACGAGCTTCGTAAACAGCCTTGTCGCCCGAAAGGCGATTCTCGGACGTCCAGATCGCTGTCAACTGGCGAGGCTCGCGCATCACGTAGACGGCGTATTCGGAGTACAACAAGTCGAGCGATTCGTGGCACCGTTCCAGCGATAGCCAACCGTCGCTTTTCATTCCGGTGGGTGCAAAAGCAACCCGGTGCAGCGTGTCGAACTGATAGGGCTCCAGGATCGTCAGCGGACGGAGTTTTGCTACTTTTCCTGGCGTTCTTGCCAGCCGAGCAGTTACCTGCTCGCGAATTCCCAGCACGGGGTTCCGATAATCGCGGAGTATCAGGGACGTCTGGCTATCGACGAACTGCAGCAGTGAATTGGCGTCGGCGAGGAGACTCTGATCCGGCTCTTTCTCGCCGTCCTCGGCAGCGATCCTCAATAACCGGTAACGCCCAAAAACCTGTGCGCCGACGTGCTCTGTTTCAGTGAGCCGCTGATACAGTTGGCGATACTCTTTCCGGTTGTATTCACTTTGCCACAGGGCCAGCCACCCGGGCGCGCCTTCTGCAGGAACAACGTCCATGAAGAACCGGTACAGCGTGCCCTGTACTCGTTCGCGCAAGAGGCGCGAGGCCTCAGCCGGATTGGCGCGCTCGATCGAAGGACGGCTAATCCGGCGCTGCTCAAACAGGATCTCGTAGCCGTCGCTAATCCAACGTTCCATCTGTTTCGGTTTCGACCAGATTTCCGGACGCAAGTTAATTCGATCATAACTCTGTTCAAGGCCACGGCGCACCTTTCCCGCCGCCAGACTGTAATCGAGCCCCGGAATCAGACGGAACATCCGCCAAAAGAAGTCCTCGCCCACGTCAAGATCCTCTTCGTCCGGTCTCAGATGTTCACGGAATTGCATTACCGTTTTGACCAGGTATCCGGCTTCACGTGGATTGACCAGACGATTGCGAATCAGATACTCGACGTGCTCCATTCGAATACGCCAATCGCTTCGGCGTCCGTCGCGAAAGGTTGACCACAGTTTCGGATGTCGCTCTGCGTCGAGCAATTTTTGCTCCTCGACATATTGGCGCGATTTCCAGAGGTGCTCCCTTTCCGCGAGCAGAACAAGCCGTTGTTCGACGAGCGTTGGTTCGAGTAGCAACACGGCTTCGCGAAGTCCGAGCGAGCGTTCCCAAATGCCCAGCTCGCCGAACTCTTCCGCTCGCCGGCCGATCAAATCGACCTGCTGCCGATGTTCCAGCGGCCTGAAGTTGGTGCGTTGTAGTAGGGAGCGTGCGACGTCACCGGATAGCAAATCAGGAACGTCATCCAGCGGCAGCGTTCGCCTTAGCAGCGTTTGCAGCTGGGCATCGTGGCTACTGAGTCGAATCGTCAAATCGACATTCGGCATCTCGTTATCGGCCCGGTATTTCATTTCGTATTCGCCATCGACGAGCAACGGAACAATGCGTTTGTCCATTTGTCGAGCGACGAGAGCCAGCTCGCGCTGGATCGCTCGCGCCTCCTCGAATTCAAGGACGGCGACGCCGGGCACCGTTAGCAAAGCCTGCTCTAGAAATCTCGCATAAGCCACCTGCATTCGGTCGTACTCACGCGTCAGATTCTTTGACAGAAAAGGAGACACACCGACGATGTACTGGATTTGAGTAGGGAATTGGCGACGTACGTCATTGATCATCGACACGCATTGTTGGACGGTTGGCTCGAGGTCGCTTGCCCGATAGCGGAAATATCCCGACCGCAAACGCGCCCCATAGCGGCAATCGCTAACCACAACCCGCAGCACCGGCTTGTCCTGACGCTCTTCGACAGTCAGCAACAACAAAGCGTCGGCTCCGATCATCTTGCCAAGTTGTAGCCGATGCTCCGAAGCTGCCTCCAACAGAGTCGATAGCTGCAGTTCGCGTGTGACTTCGTTCAGACGATCCCGCTCCACCAGCTGAATTGTCGCGTCTTTGGAAAGCTGTGCCGTCAGCAAGTCAGTTAGACCATCGTTCGTGACAGGCTGAGTGGCGATGATCGCCCAGCGCTGGAAAGCGACTTCGGCGCTTTGGACCTGACCAAACGCTATGGAAGAAAGCACTGCGAGGAACAGCGGTAAGAGGGCTTTGGGTTGCATCCGTAACCTGAAGTCGAGTGAGATGGCCCGTACCTGAAGCCGCCCGACTCCAGGACATTTCGAATAGACCTAACGCAGCCCTCGGCCGCAATCAAGAGTTTCCGTTGCAGGAGGGTGGATCCCGTGGAAACGGATGACCAAAAATGCCGGTGTGGACTTCGACGCGGGTCGTCCCTGGCGCGGGTGTTGTGCAAACACGGCTTAGAAACTCAGTTCGAGAGTCATAGGATGACGGGGACGCCCTGCTCCGCCTCAGCACCGGCGCGCGACGGCGCCTCATCTTCTCCACGCCCGTTCCAGCGCCACAGCCAAGTCGCGCCGATAAGTAGCATTTTGCGGATCAAGGGCCACGGCCCGGCGGTGCCAGCGAATCGCTTCCTGCCATTGCTCGAGCAGCTGGTAGGTCAACCCCAGGTTGTTCGACGATTCTGCGGAGTCGGGGCTCATCCGAACCACCTCGTGAAAGTGCAGGGCGGCCTCGGGGTACTCGCCCTGGCGCAGCAGGGCGAGGCCCAAAGCGGCGTGTGCTTTCACGTCATTGGGAGCCCTATGCAAAACCTTCCGGAAGTGATTCGCGGCTGCCGAGTAGTCTGTCAGGCCCAACAAGGCGAGTCCCAAATTGTGCCAGGTCTGGGTGGAATCGGGTTCGAATTCCAGCGCCTTCTGGAAACATTCCCTCGCCTCAGCGTACTCCTCTTGCTCAAGCCATAGCACTCCCAGGTTGAAGTACGCCCGGCTACTGCCGCCGGTCACTCGGATCGCCTGTTGCCAGAGCGCAAAGCCGTTCTGCCAGTGCTCGACCTGTGCCCAGCTGAGCATCCCGAAGCAGGCCACGATCGTACCCGCCAAGCCTGCCGCCAACCACTCACAGCGCCAGTGCCGGGCGAAGTCCGCCAACCCCCAAGAAACCGCGACGAACAGTCCGACAAACGGCAGGTAGCAGTAGCGGTCGGCCTGGGCATGGCCGCCCACCTGCACCAATCCAATGACTGGAAAGAGGGTGCCTAGATACCAAAACCAGCCCACCGCCAGGTACGGTACGCGCCGCGCACTCCCCACGACGATTCCGGTTATGACGAGCAACAATCCGGCCGCACCCCAGACCTCCCACCACGGCCGCACACCTTGCGGAAGCGGATAGAAAGCCGACAGCTGCACGGGGTAGACCGCGCGAACGAGGTAAATAACATATGAAACCACCGCATTGCTGACGCGGGCATCAAGAGGAACACTCTCGAGGGAAGGGAGTGCGCCTACGTATCGTTGGGCGATCACCGCCACCACGGAACAACCAGCGGCTAAAACCAACAGTGGCAGCTTTTCAGCAATCAGCCTGCCACCGGTTGCGGGTGCCGGTATCAGAAACGGCGCCACTTCTTGGTCAACAGACGAGGGCTGCGGCTCCAAGGCGGGCTGTACCCGCCAACGCCGCAGCGGCCAAAAATCCAGTAGCAGCAAGACAAATGGCAATGTCACCAGCATCGACTTGGCCATCAAGCCGAGAGCTAAGCTAACCAGCACCAACCAATACCGCCGCAGCGCCGGCTGTTCCGCATAGCGCACGTAAGCCCACAGCGTCAGTATTCCGAAAAAGGTGCTGATAAGCCCCTTACGCTCCGAAACCCACGCCACCGATTCCACGTTCATGGGGTGGACTGCGAACAGCGCGGCGGTCAGGAGGCTGGGCCAGACCGCTCCCGTCACGCGATGCAGCGTGAAAAACAAGAGTAGGACGCTGCCAACGTGCCAGAGCAGGTTCATCAGATGGAACCCGGCTGGACTCAGCCCGAACAGTTCGACGTCCAGCATATAGGACCACCAAGTCAGCGGGTGCCAATTCCCGTTCAACTCGGTCAGGCCCCAGACCAGGTTTTGCCATGCAAGCCCGGTCTGGACGCGCGGGTTCGCCGTGACGTGCAGGGGGTCGTCGTAGCTGACGAAATCGCAGGCGAAAACCAGACTGAAGGTGACCACCGTGATCCCGACCAGCAGTCCAGCCAACAACCACTCACGCCGACTCTGGAAACGCAGCGGCGACAGCTTCTGTCGGGGTGGACTTTTCAGCTGAGAACGCATCTTACGCGATTGCATGAGTTGTTGCTCTGCGTACCATTACCCGACTTGTGGGCCATTGTAATGGGTTTGGTAAGGCCGAGAGTGGCGTCAAGGGGTTAGGAGCACATATTTGCACGGCGTGGATGCAGTGAACTAATCCGGTGATGCCTCGCACCAAACTTATATACTTCAGAACTCCTTTATTACCGAGCGAAATGGCGCGTCAATCACGAACCGCGCGAGACTTACTAATCGTCGGACGCTTATTCCGATAAATTGGATAAAGTTTTTCCAGTCTGTTGCTCAGGAATTCATTCGATATGACGGACGTTTCACAACGAGACCGACGAATCGTTGCGCCTCCGAAGGCTCCGCGAAGCCAACTCCGCAAGACCCCGAAACGCCCCGGTTTGTATGTAAAGCAAATCTTGGAATGGGCCGACAGGCATTTTGCTCGCCATCACCGATGGCCCAATGTTAAGTCGGGCTACATTGCCGGAACGATTGACGAGACTTGGCAGCGCATGGATATGGCGCTGCGCGTGGGTTGCCGAGGTTTGCCGCGCAATGCCGGATTGTCGCTGGCCCGCCTATTGGAAAAGCATCGTCGCGTTCGCAATCTTCGCTGCCCACCACGATTGACCGTATCGCAGATTATCGCTTGGGCAAGGGCGCATCATCGGAGGACGGGAGAATGGCCAATCGCCGAGTCCAGTCACGTTCGAGACGCGACCGAAGAAACTTGGAATGCGATTGACGCGGCTTTGCGCAGAGGAGGGCGTGGGTTACCCGGCGGCTCGTCGCTACCGCAACTGTTGGCTCGCAAATGCGGCGTGCGCAACCTTAGCTCACTACCGCGTCTGTCGTACAACAAGATTCTAAAGTGGTGCGATGCGCACCAGCGACGGACCGGAAAATGGCCGACGAACCAGTCTGGGCCGATTGACGATGCGCCTGGCGAGACGTGGTCCGGCGTGAATGCGGCTGTCCGAAATGGGATTCGAGGGTTGGCTGGCGGCTCGTCCTTGGCTGTATTGCTGGCCCACAAGCGCGGCAGGCGTACCCGCAGCGCGCTTCCAAAACTGTCGAATGCAAAGATCCTAGGCTGGTGTGACGCGCATCAGCGTCGGACGGGAAAATGGCCGACAAGGGATTCGGGGCCGATTACCGACGCGCCCGGAGAGACGTGGCTCGGCGTGGACGCGGCTTTGCGTAACGGATGTCGCGGGCTGGCGGGCGGCGTATCGTTGGCTGCGTTTCTGGCGCGCCATCGCCAAGTGCTCAACCGGACGTGCCTGCCGCAGTTGTCGTTCGAAGGGATCCTGCAATGGGCCGATTCGTATTTTGGACGCCACGGCCGATGGCCAAATGTGAACTCAGGGCGAATCGAAGAGACCCTTGATGACACCTGGTCCAGGATGGACAACGTGCTGCGGGATGGAAGCCGAGGCCTTCCGCGAAACAGTGGGTTGACGCTCGCGCGATTGTTGGAGCAGCGGCGCGGCGTGCGCAATTCGGAATACCCGCCGAAGTTGACGATCACACAGATTCTCCGTTGGGCGAAAGCCCATCATCGGCGCACGGGGCGTTGGCCGACCGCCAAATCCGGTCCCATTCTCGAAGCGCCGCAAGAGACTTGGCTGGCGATCGACATGGCGTTACGAAGGGGCCACCGTGGACTTCGAGGCCGGTCGTCCCTGGCGCGGGTGTTGCGCAACCGCGGCTTGTGGTGACCCGCCGGGTGGAAGTTGCGCCCTGAATCCAATGACAACCACTGGTTCGACTGCCTCGCCGGATGTGGGATCAGGAGATCGATGACCATCACTCAGGCCAGCACGAGTCGTCGGCTGACGTCGGCAAAGCGGAATGAATTTGGAGACGTGCTTGCAGTATGCTCCTGACGCCTTTAACACTTCCGCCTGGGGCGGGCGCTGAGTGCGACCGGACGCCGCGACGCCCCAACTTCGGACACAGTCTTGGATCGTCTGCCGCGCCGTCGGGTTGGACGCATCATTCCCGGCGCACCGAGATCTGATAAGAGACCCGACACCAAGAACTGTTGATCGAGTTGCGGCCACTCAATAGCGATCCCTTCGGGCAGGATCGTCACGTCGGACAATTGCTTCGGAGTTGCGTCGCGGACTGCCTTCAAGAGTTCGATTGGCAGAGACATCTCACATCGGTTGCTCAATGTCACGACCACGCGACGGTGGGTGTTGTCGTACCTTACCGCCACGGCGATGGGCGTCCTGGCGAGATGTTCCTCGAAGGTCTTTCGCCCTTCTCGAAACATCTGCCGCAATTGCTGGCGGGTATACACTCCACCGCCGAGATTGACCGTTGGAGGATTACGATTGGCCATAAAGTTGGCTCCAGGCGTTCCAGAGTAGCAACCGATTTTCGTTGACGATCCGCACGGCGTCGGTCATGTCACGCGGCTTGGCGGCTCGGCCGACTTCGCGAATCATGGCATCGCTGGAGTCGGTGGGAAGGATAACGACCACCAGCGCGTCGCCACGGTAACAGTGCACATGGGCCGGCGGGTGATCGTGAGTTGGAATCATCACGCGGAAGCCGTCTTGTCGCAAAACTGTGGGCCTGTTCGGATTGTCACGGCCGGGGTTGGTTTTGTCGATTTCAGGTCACGAAACGAGTTGGGTGTGAGAGGGCCATTTTCAAAGAGTGGACCGCACCCCATTTTTGCCTCGAGGTATCGGCAAACACTTGTTTCATGACTCGGCTTGCCCGTATAGGAAATCGTCGATGCGTTGTGACGCATCCGGTGGGAGGCCCGTAGCCGACCCGATGAATGGCTTCAGCCGTTCATACAGCGTCGGGGCATCTTCGATTCCGGGGTCAGCGGACGGTGTGGCAATCGGCTGGATGCTGACCTCCATCCCGTCGGGCAAGCTCGCGTCATCATCGAGCACTACCACGCCGTTCTTCACATGTCCGCGATAAATCATTTCATTCTCCTTCCCAACGAAAGCAATTCCTTCTGCCTGAGTTCAACGTTCCGGTGATCCTAGTATTATTTTTGCAGCACAGCGACGGACGTTCCAGTTATTTGGACATTCAGCTCGTTTCATTGCGGGCCAACTTAGTGGAGCGCGCCGAAGAATGGCGATGGGGGAGCCTCTGGCGTCGCGTTCATCAAGTCCAGACTCCCATGCTGACGACTTGGCCGCTCGCCAAACCGCGGAACTGGACGAAGTTCGTCAACCAGCCTCAATCGGAGGCTGAAATGACCGCCATCCGGCGCTGTGTGCCGCGAAGCTGTCCGTTCGGTAATGACAACTGGGTGCAGAGGACTGCAAAAGCTCTGGGATTAGAATCCACACTCCGGCCCCGAGGGCGTCCAAAGAAAGTGAGTAACGACTGAAATC
>CAZFLF010000130.1:0-10346 GCA_964519825.1 uncultured Pirellulaceae bacterium
GCAGTTTGCCGCGCAACCCACGTTATTCGTCTGGACGCAACCGCTGCCTGGGGTGATCTCCGTCCCCGCGGATATTGTCCAGCGCGGCTCGGCGCTCGCCGTGATTCCGTTGTGGATCGAACGAACACCTCCAGCTACGGAATTCACGATTCCCGCCACGTTCATGCCAGTCGCATCGGTGGCCGGAGAAATGGGCCGGTCGCTGGCGTACAACTCTCGCACCGGCAAATGGACCACAAACGCCAGCCGTGCAACCAACACTCGCTTGCGATTTGAGTTGCCGCAGGCAGTGCGTCCGTGTCGCATCACGCAAGTTCATTTAACCATCAAGCTGAACGCTCCGTCGCGCGAATTGCTCGTCAATGGCGTCGTCGCAAATAAGGACTCGCTGATTCAGCGCATTCCCAACCCTAGCGGCGTTTATCAGGTTTCGATTGACCGCCCAGAATGGATGACAGTCGATGAACGGGGCGGCGTCGCCTTCAGTTTTATCGTCACCGAGGAAGAACAGGAACGCGTACAGCGGGAGGCAATGGAACGTCGCAATTCTAGCGTTCAACAGCCACCCCCACCCGGGCCAGATGGTAAAGTCCCAGCCGCTGGCGCTCGACCGTCGAGTTTTGCCACGTGGGAAATCGAGTACGTTCGTCTGGATGTACGCGGAATAACCCAGTGATCCATCTGATCGAATGCGCAATTCCGGCGACGCCAACGCTGGATGACGTGAAACATATCGCAATACGCAACGAATCTCGCAAGAACGACCTCTGCAAATACCTGGAGTCTTGTCGTGTCCCACGCCCCGGTCATTGAAACACATGAGCTAACCAAATGCTTTGGCGAGTTTACCGCACTCGACCGCTTGTCGATTTCGGTCGACTCGGGGCAAATCCTCGGCTTCATCGGCCCGAACGGCGCCGGGAAGACGACCGCGATCCGGATACTCGTCGGATTACTGCGCCCGACGAGCGGCACGGCGCGAATCGCCGGCGCGGATTGCGTGGCCGACGCGCGGAAGATCAAGCGGCTCGTCGGCTACATGCCAGACACATTCGGATCCTACGATAATATGCGCGTCACTGAGTACCTGGATTTTTTCGGCGCGGCGTTCGCCATTGGCCGGCGCGACCGGGTGCGGCGGGTCAACGAGGTGCTGGAGACAACAGGCGCGACGTGGATGAAAGATCGTTTCGTGGAAAGTCTCAGCCACGGAATGAAGCAAAGGATCGGCATTGCGCGCACGTTATTGCATGATCCGCAAGTGTTGATCCTCGACGAACCGGCGAATGGACTCGATCCCCAGGCACGCATCGAGATGCGCGAGCTCTTGCTGCGGCTGGCCGATCAGGGAAAGACGTTGATCGTGACAAGCCATATTTTGCCGGAGCTATCGCGAATCTGTAACGTCGTTGCGATCGTGACCAAAGGAAAACTGCGTGCTTTCGGCAAACTGCACGACATCATGCGTCAGATCAACCAACGTCGAATGTTTGAAATCCAGTTGCTCGACGCTGCGCAACTCGATAGCACGCGACAACTGGTTGCGGACGCTCTCGAAGCGGAAGACCGCGCCAGCGTCGCGGTATCTGCGGCCGAGGCTGTGGTGCGATTTGACACACAGCGTACCGACGAGCAACTTGCCAGATTGCTCGCCCATCTCATCGATCATGGCGCCACCGTGGCACAGTTTCGTGAAGTTCCCACCGATCTGGAAGATGCGTTCCTGACGGTGACCCGCCGCGATCAACAGGAGGCTGAGGCTGCCACCGCCGGTGGTCAAAAGGCGCATTCGACATGAACCCACTCATTCAACGTGAATTTCTCAGTATCCTACGGACCAAACAAGCTTTCGCGGCAATTCTAGCGCTTACGGCGGCATTCTCCCTGTTAGTGCTCGTGCGCTGGCCGACCGACGCACGTGTCGATTTGTCGGGTTCGCAATCGCAGCAGGTCTTTCGCGTCTTTGGCTACGGTCTGCTGGCCGGAGTCATGTTGCTGGTCCCGGCCTTTCCAGCCGTCTCGATCGTCCGTGAAAAGCGGAAGGGAACCCTGGCACTTCTCATCAATTCGCCGCTCAAGCCATGGTCCATCTATTTCGGAAAACTTGGCGGAGTACTGGCGTTTACCTTGCTGCTGCTGCTTACCAGCCTGCCGGCCGCGGCGGCGTGTTATGCAATGGGCGGCATCGATTTGAAGAACGGCATGGGAATCTTGTACGCAGTATTGCTATTGCTTGCGTTGCAATACGCGACCGTGGCGCTATTGGTCAGTTGTTATGCTCAGTCCGTCGATTCGGCCGTGCGAGTGACCTACGCCGCCGTGTTCGGCATGAGCTTTTTGGCACTTGGCCCACACTATTTCTATCAAGGCCAGACCGGTCTTTTGGCCACTTTGGCCGCCTGGTTGCGGCATTTGTCCCCAATGCCAATTGTGATGGATTTGCTCGGGCAGGGTGATCTCGGATCTCAGGGACTAATGAACAAGCAGAGCGGATTGTCGGAATTTGCGCTGTTGGCCCTGGCGTCGTCCGCCGTTTGCATCGGGGTGACAATCTCGCGGTTGAACTACCGACTGTTCGATTATTCGCGTCCGCAGGGGACCATTACCGACGACCGCACTTTGATCGGGCGGTTGCTGCGTCGCATGGTCTATTTGATTGACCCACAGCGGCGAAAATCGGGTATTGCATGGTTCCTGAATCCGGTGATGGTCAAAGAATTCCGGTGCCGCCGATTTGGCCGAATTCATTGGTTGTTGCGGCTCGTTGCTGTCTGCGCGGTGACGTCGATGTTGCTCACGCTAGCCGCCACGACAAGTACCGTGGATTGGGGTGTCTCGACGATTGGCGGACTGATGGTGTTGCTCCAAGTGTTGCTAATCGCGCTGATTACTCCGAGTCTTGCCGCCGGCCTGATTAGCGTGGAGCGCGAGTCAGGTGGGTGGGACTTGCTCCGCATGACACCTATGTCGGGGTTCAAAATCTTACGCGGGAAACTCCTCAGCGTCGTCTGGACGTTGGCGTTGGTGTTGCTTTCGACGCTGCCCGGTTATCTCGTGATGATTGCAATTGAACCGGTCATGTGGCTGCAGGTCTACCACGTGATGATCTGCCTGCTGCTGACCGCGGCATTCACGTTAGTGCTGAGCGCGGCGGTTGGCAGTTTATTCGCTCGGACCGCGCCGGCGACAGCCACCGCCTACGTGATCTTGATGGTATTGTTTCTCGGACCTCTGTTAATTTGGCTGGGCCGTGACGCGCCCTTTGGGCATTCAACCGTGCAGTCCGCGCTGCTGGCGACACCTGTGGGAGCAGCCCTCAGCAAGATCAAGTCGCCGGGCTTCGAGCATTATGAACTTTTGCCGGCCGCGTGGTGGATCTGCGGCGTCGCCTCGGTGCTGTTGCTGACGGTTTTGGTTGTTCAAACGTGGCGATTGATGCGGCCGGTTTAGCGAATTGCGGACGAAATAGGAACCACAATGCGAACAGTGATCGCCGGCTTGTTGGTGTGCCTCGCGTCATCATCCGCAACGTACGCAGCGGAGGAACTGCGGATCGACGATATCATGTATCGCGATCCGGAACTGATTGTTCAGCCAATGACGCGAGCGTTTGATCCGCGTTTAAAGGGACTGTGGGAACTGGCGCTGCTTCGACCGGAAAGCGAATTACAGCGTTTGGCGGCTGACACAATTTCACTCGCGCACCAACGAGGCATGCCAGACCTGAGTTCGACTGCCGATGAGTTAGTCAAGATCGTGCAACGTCCCGAAACCACAGTCTCCGTCCGACGCGCGGCGGCCCATGCGCTGATCACGCTGGATGCCAGGCAACACGCCGCGATATTGGCACAAGTCGCCAATCGGTACGGCCTGGAACTGCAGATCGTTGTCGAGCCGGCGCTGGCCCAGTGGGGAATTGATTCTCTGCGCGAGACCTGGCAACAGCGCCTTACAGACGGTCAGACACCGCAACTGCTGCGATTGCTGGCGATCGATGGCCTGGGCACTTTGCGCGTGGTATCCGCGAAACCAACGTTGTTGGAGTTGGTGCGAAACATCCGAGCGCCAGCGAATCAGCGGTTGGCGGCCGCGCGGTCGTTGGCGACGATTGGCGATGGCGGAATGCTGGACGACGCTCGTCGGCTGCTGGCGGACAAATCTCCGACCGCCCGTGCGGAACGCGTGTTGGGAGTCTACTTGCTCTCGGCGCATCGCGACGAGGCGGCCCTGGCGCTGCTGGCTGAATTGGCCGCGGACGCGGAACCGGCCGTCGCGGGAGCGGCGCTCGGGCGATTATTTGAAGTGGACCCAAAGCTGGTTTTTCCACTCGCCACCCAAGCGGTGAAGAACGGAGACGTCAATGTCCGCCGCTTCGGCGCGAAGGCTCTCTTCGCGCGCGGCGATGTGGCGGCCATCGAGACCATGGCTCCGCTGCTGGACGACCCCAATCCGTCGTTGCGACGATTTGTTACCAAAGCCTTGTTCGATTTGGCGCAGAAATCGGATTTGCGCCCGTCGGTCGACGCCGTCGCCGAGAAGACATTAACGTTGGAAGGATGGCGCGGTCTGGAGCAGGCATCGTTATTGGTCAGTCATCTGGGACATAAACCCGCGGCCCAACGCTTGATCGAGTTGCTCAAGCATCCCCGTTACGAGGTCGCGGTCAGTACCGCATGGGCGCTGCGCCAATTCAAGATCCCCGAGACCATTCCCGTGTTGCTCGCTCACTCGAATTCCCAGCATCAGCGGCATCTGGACCCGCAGACACCCTTCCACGAGCTCACTCTGATCTATGCTCAGCAGACCCAGTTGTTTCAACTCTTTGGCGAAGTCCGATTGGCCGAAGCCGACCCCTTGCTACGCAACTACATTCCCAAAGTGATGGGCCTCGGCGATTCGCGGACGGCTGCCTGCTGGGCATTGGGAAAAATCCACGAAGGTCAGACCGTCGCCGATCTGGCCAACCTATTCAACGGACGGCTATCCGATTCGGTCTCTATTCCGCCGGAGGTGGATACAGTTCGGTCAATGTGTGCTGTCGGATTAGGACGGATGAAAGCAGAGTCCGGCCTGCCGGCGCTGCGCCGTTTCTCGAATGGATCTGGAACGTCACTATTGTCCCTGGCCTGCTCATGGTCCATTCAATTACTTACCGGAGAAAAGCCGCCTGACGTAAAGGTTGAATACTACTATGTCATGGGCTGGTTCCTACAGCCGAACGAAGATTGAAGAGACTAACCGGCGTATCGGAGTGTCGAGCCAGATCTTTCGTTTTCTACCCAACGATTGAATCGTGAGTTGTGATTGCCGCTGGGACTGGCAACTATACTTTGCGCGGCACTCGGGGTCTGGTCAAACGTGGCGACTGATGCGACCGGCTTAGCGATTTGCGGATGGAATGAGAACCACAATGCGAACAGTGTTCGTCGGCTTGTTGGTGTGTCTTGCGTCGGTATCCGCAACGTACGCAGCGGAGGAACTGCGGATCGACGATGTCATGTATCGCGACCCGGAACTGATTATTCAGCCAAGGACGCGAGCGTTTGATCCGCGTTTAAAGGGACTGTGGGAACTGGCGCTGCGTCGACCGGAAAGCGAATTACAGCGTTTGGCGGCTGACACAATTTCACTCGCGCACCAACGAGGCATGCCAGACCTGAGTTCGACTGCCGATGAGTTAGTCAAGATCGTGCAACGTCCCGAAACCACAGTCTCCGTCCGACGCGCGGCGGCCCATGCGCTGATCACGCTGGATGCCAGGCAACACGCCGCGATATTGGCACAAGTCGCCAATCGGTACGGCCTGGAACTGCAGATCGTTGTCGAGCCGGCGCTGGCCCAGTGGGGAATTGATTCTCTGCGCGAGACCTGGCAACAGCGCCTTACAGACGGTCAGACACCGCAACTGCTGCGATTGCTGGCGATCGATGGCCTGGGCACTTTGCGCGTGGTATCCGCGAAACCAACGTTGTTGGAGTTGGTGCGAAACATCCGAGCGCCAGCGAATCAGCGGTTGGCGGCCGCGCGGTCGTTGGCGACGATTGGCGATGGCGGAATGCTGGACGACGCTCGTCGGCTGCTGGCGGACAAATCTCCGACCGCCCGTGCGGAACGCGTGTTGGGAGTCTACTTGCTCTCGGCGCATCGCGACGAGGCGGCCCTGGCGCTGCTGGCTGAATTGGCCGCGGACGCGGAACCGGCCGTCGCGGGAGCGGCGCTCGGGCGATTATTTGAAGTGGACCCAAAGCTGGTTTTTCCACTCGCCACCCAAGCGGTGAAGAACGGAGACGTCAATGTCCGCCGCTTCGGCGCGAAGGCTCTCTTCGCGCGCGGCGATGTGGCGGCCATCGAGACCATGGCTCCGCTGCTGGACGACCCCAATCCGTCGTTGCGACGATTTGTTACCAAAGCCTTGTTCGATTTGGCGCAGAAATCGGATTTGCGCCCGTCGGTCGACGCCGTCGCCGAGAAGACATTAACGTTGGAAGGATGGCGCGGTCTGGAGCAGGCATCGTTATTGGTCGGTCATCTGGGACACAAACCCGCCGCCCAACGCTTGATCGAGTTGCTCAAGCATCCCCGTCACGAGGTCGCGGTCAGTACAGCTTGGGCGCTGCGCCAATTCAAGATTCCCGAGACCGTTCCCGTGTTGCTCGCTCATTCGAATTCCCAGCATCAGCGGCATCTGGCCCCGCTGACACCCTTCCACGAGCGCACACTGATCTATGCTCAACAAACCCAGCTGTTTCAACTGTTTGGCGAAGTCCGATTGGCCGAAGCGGACCCCTTGCTCCGCAACTACATTCCCAAGGCGATGGGCCTCGGTGATTCGCGGACGGCTGCCTGCTGGGCTTTGGGAAAGATCCACGAAGGCCAGACTGTCGCCGATCTGGCCAACCTATTCAATGAGCGGCTGTCCGATGTCAATTCATCACTGCCGGAGTTGGAACCGGTGCGGATGATGTGCGCCATAGGAATGGGGCGCATGAAGGCACAGTCCGCCCTGAACTCCTTACGTCGTTTCTCTTCGGAGCCAAGCCAGGCGGGACTCGCCTGTTGGTGGTCGATCAATCTCCTCACAGGTGAGAAGCCGCCGGAATCGAAACGGGGGACGCAGCCGGTGTTGGGGTGGTTTTTGCAGCCGCTGGACGACTGAACTGGCCAGAAGAAGTGTTGGCATGTTAAACAGTTTCTCTCAATCGATCCTCCGTCCCTGCCACGCGGGTTTGCGGCACGCACTTGTTGTCGCGCCGGTACTGCAACTCCTCTTGATCACCGTCTTGCCGGCTTCTGAAATAACGGAACGATCTATTGCGGCGGAACGTCTGTTTGTCGCGCGAGTCTGGCCGATTTTTCAGGCTAAATGCCTACCGTGTCACGGAGCCGGGAAGGAATTGGCGGGCGGATTGGATCTGCGCTCACTGGCTGCGGCAACGCGAGGAGGCGACAGCGAGCAACCCGCGCTGGTACCCGGCCGAAAGGAAGAGAGTTCGCTCTGGCGGGCGATCTCACGCCGCGATCCAGACTATTCTGCGATGCCGCCCAAAGAGAATGATCGCTTGTCGGCCGACGAATTGCAGTGGATCGGACAGTGGCTGGTTGACGGCGCGCCTTGGCCGGATGAGACACGTCGTCGCGCGATTGCTGCCGATCAGGTCTCCCAAACAACTGCAGATGTGATTCAGGTCGCCACGAGCGGCGGTTTGGCAGCCGAGTGGACCAATCGCCGCTACAAGCAGATCGATTTGTGGGCTTATCAACCGGTTCGTAAACCTGCGGCGCCTGTGGGAAATTCGACGCGGCACCCAATCGACGCGATGCTGTCAGAACGTTTGAGCAAACTCGCAATGCCGACGGCGCCGCGAGCGGATCGCCGCACGCTCATTCGTCGAGCGACGTTTGACTTGCTGGGTTTGCCGCCGACGCCGGACGAAATCGAGTCGTTCCAGCAGGATCCGTCTGCGGACGAAACGGCCTTTGCCAACCTGATCGATCGCTTGCTGGCTAGTCCGCACTATGGCGAACATTGGGGACGGCATTGGCTCGATGTTGTCCGGTATGCCGATTCGTCCGGATTGGCGAACGACTACGAACGAGGCAATGCCTGGCGGTACCGAGACTATGTCGTGCGCGCATTCAACGACGACAAACCCTACGATCAATTCATTCGTGAGCAACTGGCTGGCGACGAATTGGATGCCGACAATCCCGAAATGCTGGTGGCGGTCGGCTTCCTGCGCATGGGGCCGTGGGAGTTGACCGGTATGGAAGTCGCCAAGGTCGCGCGGCAGCGGTTTCTCGATGATGTTACTGATGCGGTCGGTCAAGTGTTTCTGGCCCATCCGCTGCAATGTGCCCGCTGCCACGACCACAAATTCGATCCGGTGCCGACGCGCGACTACTATCGAATTCAGGCCGCGTTCGCCACCACGCAGTTGGTGGAACGAGCAGCGGCGTTTTTGCCCTTCGAGAATACGCGCGGGTTCGAGGAACAGGAGTATCTCGCGCGACGCCAACGGCACTTCGAGTCGATCCTCGAGGGGCTAGCTAAGAAAGAGGAAGTCGCGGCTCGGCAGTGGTGTTCGGAACGAGGGCTGGAGTACGTTTCTCGCAACCGAGGTCTTCGGCAGGGACTTCCCGAAGACCGACTACCACCGAAACACGCCGGATTTAGCGTCGAAGACTACGGCATGGAACGAATTGCTCGCAAGGGTCTCGAACGACTGCGATGGGAGTTGGATCGCTATGAGCCGGTTGCTTTGTCCGTGTTTTCCGGACCGACACCGCCGCTGAAGGCCGTCTTATCTCCGCAGCGGATGCCGGCGGACGCGATGTCGCGCGGTGAAGTCGAACGCACCGCGATCCTGGCGGGCGGGGATCCGTTTTCACCCACCATGGAGGTCAAACCTGGCGCGCTGAGTGTCCTCGAACGGTCGTCTGAAGCGAACGCATCATCGATTTCGCCAACAATCACCGATGCGGTGGTCGGGCGTCGACGAGCACTCGCCGATTGGATCGCTCACCCGAACAATCCTCTCACCGCCCGCGTGATCGCCAACCGGATTTGGCAATGGCACTTTGGCCAGGCGCTCGCCGGCAATCCCAATAATTTTGGCACCACGGGCAAGAAGCCGACTCATCCCAAACTACTCGACTGGCTGGCGGCCACGTTGGTTGAACGCGACTGGTCGCTCAAATCGCTGCATCGATTGATCATGACCAGCGATGCCTATCAGCGTTCTAGTGAGCACCCCCAACGTGAAATGCTGGCCGAGAAAGATCCTCTCGGAATTGGCTACGCGGCCTTTCGTCCTCGGCGCCTCACCGCCGAAGAGCTGCGTGACAATCTACTTTCCGTTTCCGGGGAGTTGAATTACGCGCTGGGAGGCATCCCGGCCCGTCCGGAGATCAATCGGGAAGTTGCCCTGCAGCCGCGCCAAGTGATGGGGACATTCGCCGCTGCCTGGCAACCTGCGCCACTGCCGGCCGACCGACACCGCCGGTCACTGTATGCCCTGCGCATTCGCGGAGTGCGCGATCCATTTGCCGACGTTTTCAACGAACCGTCCGCCGACCTCTCCTGCGAAGCCCGTGAAGTTTCCACCGTCACGCCGCAGGTTTTCAGTTTGTTCAATAGCGAGATTGCTTACGATCGTGCGTTGGCGTTTGCGGCGCGGATACAGCGAGAAGCCACAACTCCTGCCGCGGTAATCGACCAAGCTTTTCAGTTGGTGTTTGGTCGTTCGCCATCGGACGCTGAGCGATCCGCGTGCCTGACCCATTGGTCGACTATGACTGAGCGCCACCGTTTGTTGCGGTTCGACCGGTCTCCGATTCCCACCACAATCGTCCGCAATGCGGTGGAAGAAAACACCGGCGAGCAATTCCGATTCGTGGAACAATTGGAGTTCGCCGCTGACTTCGTGGCGGACCTGAAGTTCGCGGACGCGCCTCCCGAAACACGTGGTTTGGCGGAGACTTGTCTGGTGTTGTTTAACTCCAATGAATTCGCGTACGTCTACTGAAAAAGGCGCTGAACAGCATCGTGGCGTTGACGGTCCCCAACAATCGTCGTTCGTGGCGTGTCATGGAACGGCTGGGAATGACACACGATTCGGCCGACGACTTCGATCACCCACTCGTAGCGGTCGGGCATTCGCTACGGTTGCATGTGTTGTACCGACTTAATCGCTGGAACACCATTGAGAGAGTGACCCGAAGTCCCCGCCTCCGTAGTAGGGATTAGGACCTCCGCGCGAACCCATTCATCCTCAACAAACGTTGCCCAATAAGTCCCATCAGTCCCATCAGTCCCATCAGTCCCATCAGTCCCATCAGTCCCATCA
>CAZFLF010000131.1:0-10291 GCA_964519825.1 uncultured Pirellulaceae bacterium
CAAACGGAGGTCGGGAGTTATCGACTCCAGATTCCGCAGGTGCAGCCACTGGCTGGCAAAGTTGCTTACCAACGATCGCGAACGGGAATCAGCCAGCATTCGCCGCACTTGATGTTCGAACACATCAGGCTTGCTGAGCTCGCCGGCAGTGGCCAAATCAAGCAGCTCATCGTCCGGAATGCTACTCCACAGGAAGAACGACAGGCGGGATGCGAGATCAAGATCGCTGAGGCGATAGGCGGTGTCGGACGCGACGTTGGCCGGATCTCGTTCGACGCGGAACAAGAACTGTGGATTCACCAGCACCCCGCTCAGTGCCATCTCAATTCCCGCGTCAAAATCTCCCTCGGCACGCGCCTGCCGATAGAGTTCCATCGGTCGTTGCAGATCCTCATCGGTGACCGGTCGACGATAGGCCCTCCGCATAAGCGTCGATAGGATGCGCTCGGCACAGGTTTCTTCCGCAGCGGGCTCCGCTGGCTCGCAAATAAAAATCCGGCGACGGCTCGGCGTGTCGCTGCCGCTCTTCGAGGAATAAGGGCCGGTGATCGAGATCTGATAGATAGCCGGCGCGATACGAGGATGCCGGTGCATATTGAAATGTGCCTGGTACGGTTGACGTTTGGTCTCCAGCAGCGATGAAGGGTTCTTCAGGAAGGTCACGCCGAGTTGGTGTGGCCCGCCTGTCACCGAAATGCGGGACTTCAACTTCGCGTCAACGGTTTGATAATCCTTGTCTCCCGCGGGGGGTGCTACGGTGAACAATTCCACACGCTTTCGGTCCAACAACAACTCCAACTTGTGCGGTTCCGTCAATCCCTCGATTTCCTCGTTGCGGTCCCGCGCCAGCCGAACCTGGATCTCATACTCGCCGTCCTGCGGGAAGGTGTAAGGAATCATTGCGCCACCGCGTGTTCCGACCGGAAGCCCGTCAATGTGCTCCTCTTGTGTGAGATCAGCCCGAATCCGGATTGTGTCGCCGCCGGGAGAACGGTGCGTGGTACCGACCGCCAACCGGCTGATTTTCTGGGCCGCCGACAAATAGCGGTCCAGACGTGTCGGCGAGAAATCTCCGACCGTCACATTGTCAAAACCGTGACTGGACTCGTCGCCCGGCAAGAACGATGTGATATCCACCTCCAGCGCCAGCAGATCCCGGATCGCGTTCTGGTATTCGGTCCGGTTGAGCCGCCGAAATGTATCGGTTCGGCCAGGATGGGGGTGTTCAGCCGCCGTTTTGTCGAGCAAGGATTCCAATGAAGTTAAGACGGCTTTGTAGGCGCGTTCATCGGGCCGCGGCATTTCAATCGGCGGCATCTGGCGGGCACGAAGTTTCCGGACAACCTTTTCCCAGACCTCAGAGTGCCGATTCACTTCCTCTAAGCTAATTGTGTCGAGAGTCAGTCCGGCCGTTTTCTCTTCGCTGCTGTGGCATTCCACGCAGTATTGAATGACGAAGGCGCGCTCGGACGAGACCGGGAGTGAAGACTGGCCAACAGCAGGCGGCTGTGCCCAACCCAAATCGATGAAACCGCCCGCCAAGAGCAGAACCGGCATCCCCCAGCAGATCGATATCCCCCAGCGACTCACGAGAGCAGGCTCCTGCGATAAACGACAAAAATACCGAGTCCGGACTCGGACCATTCCAGGCTCACTCAAAGAGCTGGAACTCCTACGATTCGTCAAGGCGATGAAAGGCCTTCAGCGAACAGGACGCCATACTCGACGCCAAACAGTTCCCGACGAAATCACCGACCCGATTGTAGCCGCCATGAGTTGCCTGGGCCACCTGATTCAAAATGGAGTAGTAGGTCAGTCTAATCCTGAGATTCATTTGGGTCGGATGTCGTAACTCAGAACTGGAAGCAGATCGAACATGTTTTCGATGATCCACTTCTCCAGCGATAGCGGGCACCGACCGATGCCACACCCCTCTTCATCCGTGCGCACAATCCGTGTGCAATCTGGAACTGAAGGACTGCGCACTGATCGAGTCAAACGGATGGAATCCAATGCCGCGAGAGTGCTGGCGGCTCACCGACCTCTACCATGCCCGTCTTCATCCGTGTGTGCTTTCATCCGTATGCAATTCTGGAATTGAAAGACTGTGCACACGGATAGAATCTCCGATCAGCGCAACGTCGGCATTGATAATTGATCGAGGGCAGCTTGTTTCTGGAACCGTTCGGCTGCTTTGGTCCGTTTATGTTCCGCGATCTTTTCAGCCCGCACCTGGCGGCCAGCAATGGTGCCGATGTAGAGCCCGGACGTGCTTTTGCGCATCTTCCTTACTGTTGCCTCTTCTTCAACCCAGGCTTGCCCACTTCGTACCAGTGGAGCATGCCGAAGCGAGCCTGATGGAAATCACCGCCGACACGGAGTGGACCCTGGAAGGCGACCGCACTCTGTTTCCGGGGTTCTTTTCCGCCGCGTCGATGATCACGCCGGCCGCGCCAACCCAAGGCTTATTGGGTGTCTTTTTCTTTAACCTAAGTGCGGCCACATTGAAATAACGACCGGAATTCAGTATGGGCGATTCTGCGTAAAATTTCGCGGAATAAATGGATTGAATTCCGGTAGCGACTTGCTTGGGGCGGTACTAATGCAAAAAGAATCTCCGAACTCAGCAAAAACTGCTCGCAGGTTGCAGATTTTAACGATTATTGCAAGTTTAACGAATCTAGGGCCGATAAGCCTATCTAGGTAAAAGGAGGTGGATAACCGCCCTCTATTATTTGTTAGTGCCCTTCTGTATCTAGTTGGGAGAGCCCTCGATGCTGCTCCGATACTTGGTTCTCTATTCCTGCGTACTTCTAACGCAGATTGGTTGCAGCTCCATGAGCTCCATAATGCTCACGCGAGATGAGAGCAATCAATTCTGGACCCGAAAAGGCGCACTAAAAGGAGTCCCCATCACGCTCAAAGTGCCGACGCACGTGCAGCTAACCATGTTCGAGCGGCATTTTCTATTTAAGAACAGAGCCGGGCAAAACGTCTGCCTCAAGCTCCCCTTTGTCGTCCGGGACTTCTCGCAGGAGTTCATCTATAGCGAGAAGATTTTTACCGTCGACTTCAAACGGCCAGCGGCGGGCCTGTACAACCTCAATCTTGACTTGTCGCCCGACCAATACATTAGCGAATTGCAGCATGACGTTACGGATGAAACCATCCGCGAAGTGACTGCGATGCTCAAGCAATTCGCACCCACTGGCCTCAACGCGAGGACTGTCAGTGCGCCGACGGAAATCTTCGAAGAGATCCAATCGGTCGTAGCCGTCGGCATGTTTGAAATCGAAGCTCCTGACTTCGAGGAGCAGATGACCGCGTTTATCAACTGGCATTTGAACCAAGCGCATGATGCCTGGGTTGCACCTCCCACGATCGAGCACGCCAAACGAACGACGATCCAGGGGACCGGCCCGACGGGTGACGCTTTGGGTGTGCTGGGTGAACCGTTGGACGCCGGGTCGCCACTAATCGGACCCTATGCCCGAAATGACGGAGCGGGTGGGCAATTTCAATAACCGCCAGCCTCAGCCGTCCGACCGTTCTTCGTACGATGAGATAGGGATCAATCCACATATGAGCCAAGCCATCATTGCACTGTTAAATGTGCCCAAGCGGTTGAGCTTATGTCTGATGCTAGGCTGCCTCCTTGGCTTGGGAGCGGGGTGCGCCTCGGTCGAATCGACAATGGTCACCCGCGACGAAACGAATCAGTATTGGGAGCGGCACAACTGCCTGAATGGCATTCCGATCACTATCAAGGTTCCGACTCACCTCAAGCTCTACGTGTTTCATAAGCACTACATCGAGCCGGAAAATGTGGGAGCGAACAACAGGGCCGATAACTACGTCGAGTTGGATGTCGGCGTCGTCGTCCGCGATTTTGCCCAGGAATTCATGTATACCGAACAGGTCTTCTTCGTCGATTTCAAGCGCCCGGCGTCAGGGTCGTCGAATTTGAGGGTCAAGATGACCGACCAGCAATACATCGATGCCATCCAACACGATATCACCGACACGACAATTTCCGACGTCCGAGGTTTGGTAGCGGCGGCACAAGGAACGGAAAAGGTCGACGCGAAAACGGTTTCAGACGAGACCAAGCCAACGGACGTCATCCCGATTCGGTCTTTGGTGGCAGTAGGGATTTTCGAAATCGCGGCGCCGGACTTCGAGCACAAAGTCAGGGCCTTTATGGATTGCCACGTTAACAAGGCGCACGACGCCTGGGTTGTACCGCCGGGGGTCGACTACATTAATCGCGTTCGATTTGGGCCACATGATAATACCACAGTTCCCTATCCGACGCCGCCGCTCTGTCCGGCGTGCTATGAGCTGAATCCAGCATCCCATATGCACGCAGCGCAGATGGGTACATACGCTCCCTATCCACAGCAAGTATTTGCCGAAGAGCTCCCCTCAAACACACCAACCGTTGCCGGTCCCTGACATATCAAGCCAGGAAACACGGACTTATTACTACTAGGTTAGCTCCTTGATCGTCTAAATTGTTCGACGGGTTTTTCACGCTAGTAATTCAATGAGGTGAAACGTGACAAAGAAAAAGACGTCGAATCGTAAGAAGACTGCGAAGAAAGGTTCCGTCAAGGGCGCAAAAAAGAAGATGGCAGCCAAGCCCAAGACAACTGCGATCAAGGCAAAAAAAATTCCCAAGAAGGCAACCGTTACCAAAGCAAAGAAAACACCCCCAAAGAAAGGCCCGAAGGCATCCCACAAGGTTGTTGTCTCAACGCCGGTTGTTGATTATGCCCGCGCCACACTCGCTCTAGACAAATACGGTGACCAACTAAGAGGCTTGGGGAGCAATGTCACCGACAAGAGCAAAGTCACCGGCGTCAGCATTGGCCCACGCTTCAAGCAGGGCGAACTAAAGAAAGACCAACAAAATGAGATGGTGATCAGACTGGAAGTAGCCACGAAAGAAGACAAGGAGTGGCTCAAGGATCACGCCGACGAAATCGGATACCAGAAAAGCTATGACGGTGTCGACACGGATCTTGTTGTCTGGAATTTCAAAACGTCGTCCACAGGCTCTGCTGGAAGCGAACAACCGGACGGCACGGCGATTCAGGGACCTGGCGGACGCGGGACGCTCGGAACGAAAGTCGTCATTAGGTTAAATGGCAGGCGAACGGCCGTCTGGATGACCGCGGGCCACGTCGCTTCGATCCCTATTCCGTTCGCCGGCCAATCAGTGAATATCAGCAAACTTTCAAGCGGAGCGCTAATTGGTACTGTTTCCCAAGATCATTATTTCCGCGACAAGGATGGCGACGTCGCGTTTATTGTTCCGATCGATCGGTTGAGCACGATCACGCCAATTCGAATTATCTCACCTCCCAAAATGAACCTGGACGTCACGATGAAAGGCGGCGTCACAACGGGCGCCACGGGAAAAATCATATCGATGAGCGTCAGTGGCCAGATTACGTCGCCAGGTGGACCGGAAAACGTAGTAGATCATTGTCATGTTCAAGGGACCGGCGGCAATTTTGCCGTCGAGGGTGACAGTGGCGGCATCGTGGTGGATGGAGATGAATTGATCGGAATTGTACGCGCTTCGGATACTGCACAAGGCATCGCCGTCGTCACCAGATTAGACAATTTGCACGGAACAACATTGGGGTTCGATGTGTGATTAACAACAGTTCAAACACGCGAGCGCTTTGCCTGTGCATAGCTCTGCAGATATTAATAAGTGCGACTGCAGGCTGTGGACGATTCGCGCGCCATTTGCATAACGGCGCGCACTGCTTTCCGTTCCGCCGCGAAGCGCCTCAAGATATCATTGCGACCGTCAACGTCGGCGGCCAAGTTCATGAGCCCGGCCGAGTCGAAATCGGCAGCGGATTGACCTTGCATCGAGCTCTAATGTCGGCGGGAGGAGCACGGGAATTGGCGGTGTCAGATGCCAGAACCACTAGTGATCCGGAGTTGGCGACTAAACTGAATAAAATCGCTTCAATCGGTAGGCTGATCGGAAAATACAATTACTACGAAATAGCTTGGGATGACTACATGGACCAGGCAAAAAACATTATTCCAATAACACGTCAGCAGGCTATCGACGCCCGAATCGAGCAGGAATCTATTGTTGGCCGATTGATTACGGAGCTCAGTAGGTCACTGTCTAATACATCGCTTACTCGTCTACTAACTTACAGCGCACAAGCGGGACGGTGGGAGGAGCAATTGAGACTGTACAATAGCCTTCCGCCACAAGGTCCCCTTGCGAAAGTCGAGGAACAAGCAAGGAAAACGTCCGAACATGAGGCGGAGGCGCTTAAGTTCCTCCTCGAAATGCGTGTGGGCGGGACGTCATTTCGGTCCATTCGGTCCGAGTTTTTCGTCGGGTTAAGTCGTCCTTACGCTGATCCACCGGTGACGTATTACTTCCCGTACGACCTGGTGATCTCCGGCCAGCCGGGTGAGATTGCCCTGCAGGATGGGGATACGGTGGACGTCGTGGATGTCCGCGATACGGAGTTAAACCCGCAGTCTGGTGTTTCTGGCGGCGAGGTCAGCAATGTCGCGATCGATGGATACGTGCAGAATCCAGGCGTTCTCAGCGCCGTTACGACGATCGGCGGAGTGCACGCGCAAAGTTCACCCACCATCAACGATCCTCGCAGCGTCTGGATGCTCGTGCGGCCCGGGCCGAGCGGCGTTGGTGAACGAGTGTTCGTGCTGCCAGATCGGTTGGTACAGGCGAACGGCGCCGCCTCGGATGCGCCTACACTTAATGGAGATGTCTACACATACGTGATTCTGCCGCAAGTGCCAATCGTGTTGGAAACTTTGTTGCTCCGGACGCTGGACGCTAGCCGGCGGCGGTGCCTTGACAAACTGCATGATAAAAAGGCGCTGGTTAAGGAAAGGGTCGCTCGCAACCGCGAGAACCGAGTCATGGCGCGCACGATGGAATGAGATGAACGGCAAGCGTCCGCTCGCTAGTCCGAGCTCCCAAGAAATCGAGAAAACAGACGGAACGTTTTGAGTGAGGTGGTTATGAATTTGCAGATTAATCCACGGTACTGGTTGCTTTCAGCGATTGGCGTCGTCATATGCTCGGCGGCTGCCTACTGCCAGATTCATGCCGTCGAGCCGAAGCCATTCTTTGCTACCGAGCGGGCGTCGCGAGCCAGCTCGGTTGCGGGAGCGCAGTCGTTGCGAGTGAGTCATGGTTCGGAGCGCCCTTCCATCGACCTCAAGCGAGATTTTGAAGGTAAAGTCCCGGTTCCGGCGAACGAGGTGCCGGGACTGAGAGAAGTTCCGAAGACGACAAATCTCACCTTCCGAGCCTTTCGTAATTTTGGAACTCAGCGGTCTGGAGCAGGTGGAGCAACTCGAGCGGCCGGTGCACCGCTGCCGCAGCGGTAGACTACCCGGACATCGGAGTCCTTCATGCAGTCGGAGAATATACCGTGAAACACTACCATCCATTTTTCCAGCTGCTTGTCGGCTTTGCACTGGCTGCCTTCGGTGCAGCCGGACTCCTTGCTCAGGATTGTCCTTGCCCGGGAGCTGGCGCCGGATGGTTCAGCGAGCGTCACGAAATGATGCACCCTGAATTCATGAGCGAGTTCCCGAGTGGGGAGTTTGGCAACTACGCTCGCACCAACAATATGGCAGCCTGCAGCGGGCCTTTTTGTGGTTACTCCTGCCGCGCGGAGGGACTCGTATTCTCGGCCGAAATGACGTTAGCTGACGTCTGGCAGCGGGATCGTTCCGATATTGCCGCCCGGTTTCTCGCAATTCAAACTCCGGCTGCTCCCGCGATCGATAACTTGGATCCCCGCGTTGATTCTTCGCCACTCATCACGTTTGGATATATGACGTGCGAAGGCTTGGGTTTTCAAGGGCGTTTTTGGGAGTTTGACACGATTGTGTCGCAGGGAGTGACCCCGCCAGGGCCAGCCGATCCCAACTTGGTGACTCATGCTTGGGATGCGACCGTATTCGACATGGAAGTTACGTATAGCTCGATCTACGATCAGGGCTGGGACATCATGCTCAGCGGCGGCTACCGTTTCACTGAGTACGAAGAAGGGGCGACACTCCGCCGGGATAACACCCAGTTAGCGTCGGTCCGCACACGATATATCGGCAGTGGTCTCACCGGCGCGGTTGCCTTGCGCCGTCAAATCACCAACCGCTTCAGCCTCATGGCCAATCCACGAGTCTCTTACCTTTTGGGAGGCGAGAGCATTACGCCGTCGTCTGGTCTCAACTTGCCGCCCCAACCTCTTAATGATACCTTCGATCCCCGTTACGTCCTGGAAACGAAAGTTGGCGTCTCGTACGAATGCCCAATTTGCGGCGGAGGCGTTTGGTTTACGCGCGGGGGATATGAAGTGCAGTACTGGAACGACTTTGTTCCTTCGCTCGATAGTCAAACCCGTCGTGCGTCGACCATTCTCAATGGGTTCTTTTTCGCAGTTGGCCTGCAAAGATAGTATCGCGTAGAGCCGGATCGCACTCGGTTACATTTGCGGTCGGCTACCAAAGCATCACGGCGGTTTCGCCGCCGGCATAGTTGAGGTAGAGCCGGATGCGTAGCACATACCGGCGGCCGGACTCCAGACGCACTTCGATGCGCGCGTTTCGTTCGGTGCCGCTGTCGTCATCGCCTTGGACGTATTTCAAGTCTCCATCACGGTCCTCGAACAGCACGACGACCGTGTCCGACCCGCCGAATGTTTGAATGGTGTACCATCTTGTTTGGGTCGGTCTAATGGAAAAGTCCTTCTGCTCGGCGGGAGCCAGCTCGAGAGACTCCGACTGGAAAGGCTTGAGTTCAGGAAAAGTGGTCGATTCAAGCGGCGGGTAAAAGAACCGAACCAACTCAGTGTCGCGCGCCGACAGGCCTCCGGCCGGGGACAGCCCGTTATGGTACTGTTCGGGGCGAATGATGAGGCCAGAGGGGAATCCATAGTGCATAACGGAATTAGGATCCCATTCCGATCCTTGCACTTCTGTTGAAGAGAGCTTGCGCAGAATGTTGTAGAACGTCTTATCACTCGACCAATTATTTGGCGGGCCACCAAAGTAGTTGTAGACGGCTTGCTCGTCCCACACGATTCCCGCGAACGGATTTTGGTGCTCGTGGGGAAAGCCCAACGTATGGCCAATCTCGTGGATGGCCACATCAACTCGGCGAGGGTCCGTGCGAAGGTCCCAGCCAAAGTTCATCGTTCGCTCATTCCCACCCGGTATGTCAATGACGTCCCGACCCACGTAGGACCACGCTCCGTCGCCACGTAGAAAGCCGATGCGGACCTCTGCGTCGCCGATGTTTTGCACTTCCTCAAATTCAATGCCGATGCCCAGATCTTCCCACGCTCCGAATCCCTCTCGGACGATATCCTTCTGGTCGTTTCCAGCGGACCAGGCGCCACTTTCAAAGAAGTAGTATCGAAGTTTCGTGCCGTTTACCCACTTCTTGCTAAGGACCATAATCAGTCGAGCACGGTCCTGCGACACGTCCGAGCCAAAGGTTCGTTCGGGTACCTGAGGCAAAGCACAGAACTGTTGCGGACCGTCGTCGTCGCCGACTTTACCGTGCCCACGTGCCGACAAACTGTCGATTCGAGATTCAAGCCGTTCGAGGCGATCTAAGACGTCACTTAGTTGCACACTCCGAGTTTTCGATTTGTCATTCATAAGACCACCTTTCAAAGAGAATCTCAAAAGTAACAGAAAGTCATTGGAGGAGAGGCACGCTTGCTGAATTAAGAATCGAGAAATACCCCAGGAACCGGGTTCGAAAAACGATTATTTCGTGAATTTGTTGCAAGAAAACAAGATCCCAAAGTGACGGACCCTCAACCACTCTGTACTCCCTGCAATAATTCTCATGCAGGTGTTGGTGATCTACCAAACGCCCCGTTAGCTGTGACCACGGAAGCACCTCCCCTAAAGTAAGCAGATGCCTCTGCATGCCCCTATTCGCGGTGGCGGTCAATCGACCCTCTTTCTGTTGAAATTACCAGCTGGCTGGTTGCCAAACTTGCAACTCAGGCCGATCGCGGCCAGCCCCGAGGCGCGAAGTACATGCTCTTTTTCTCGGTAGCCGCAATCTCTATGGACTCGATCGCAATTCCCCCAGGAATTGGCCTTGTTTTTGCACTTTAAAACTCTCCGCTAAAAATGCGTCCGCATTGTGAGAACGGATTGCAAGGGAGAGTTATTAATGGCCCGAGTTTTAATTGTCGACGACAATCGAGACCTGACTGACTCTTGCGCCAAAATGCTTTCACTCTGG
>CAZFLF010000132.1:0-10289 GCA_964519825.1 uncultured Pirellulaceae bacterium
CGTTCTCGCCGCTGATCTTCCTAAATCATTCATTTAAAACATGTTCCAACATCGTAATCCTCGATTGTCCCGTCGTCGCGACCAGGCTACTGCTCGACGGGCGTCGCGTCGACAAAGCAAACGTGATTATGGCCGACGGTTGCACCTAGAAACGTTTGAGTCGCGTCTGCTCTTAGCCAGCGACTGGCAGAATCCATTCGTGACGCGGGACGCATCGGGTGACGGGGTCGTTGTGCCGCAGGATGCGCTGCTCATCATCAACGAGCTAAACCAACGTACCGTCAGTCTGGCAAACGGAGCGCTACCGCCGCGGAGCCAGCATCCGACTGCCCCGTTCTGGAGCACGGACGGCGACGAGTTCGTAACGCCCACCGACGTGCTATTAGTTGTCAATGCACTCAATGGAGATTTCCAGGGGCCGACGATCACTGCCCAACTTGTTCAGGACACGGCGCCAGGCGGAGCGGCGAACAATGACGGCATCACACGTGACTCACGGATCACTGGGAATGCAACGGACAACCTGACCGGGGTCATCGGATTGCGAGCCCAAATCGACGGCGGCCCGTCGGTCGCCGCCAGCATGGAACCGAACGGAACTTTCTCATTTGCTCCCGAATTGGCCGTGGATGGATCCGACGACGGCGAGCATACCGTTCGATTCACGGTCGTGGATGGACGTCAACAGTCCGGGTCATTTGATCTGTCGTTCACGCTGGACACACGGCCGCCAAACACGTTCGCGCTCGACTTGGCGCCGGAGTCGGACACGTTGCCGCTCGGAGATCGGCAGACCACCACACGGAACGTGTCGCTGGTCGGCAAGACCGATAATGGCTCGCAAGTCGACATCTCGGAGATCGGCCAACTTGCAGTCGCCGATGCAAGCGGCGATTTCCATTTCCAAGGAGTCCCACTTCGGCTCGGCTCGAATACCTTCACCGCACAAGTGTTCGACGCGGCGGGAAATCAGGGTTCTTTCGTCCGCCGTATTACTCGTGATGCGGGGCCAACGGCGGTTGTCTTGTCCGAAGGAAACAGTTTTGTCGTCGAAAAGTTTGTGCCCGTCGAATTGGGTCAAGCGACCGGCAGCCGTACGCTCCGGTTCGAAATCGATGCAAGTTTTAATGACAGGGACCAAACCTCCGCCAGCGAAGACACGTTGCTGGTGTACCTGGTCGATGCTACCGACGCGACACAAACCTTGCTCGACCGTGGGCAAGCGGGCACCGCATTGTTTGCCTGGTCCGGCGCGCAGGCGGACTACGTTCCCGGGCTCGTTCACTTCGATGGAACCACGGTCGAAATCGACGTCACGAGCTTGTCGCAATTAACGGGAGGGCGGCTTCTGTTTCAATTGCTCAATGCCGACACCGACGAGGGAACTCAAGTGGCGATTCTGGACGTTGAAAGCGTCACGAATCCTGACGGAGTTGAGCTGCCGTTGTTACCGGTGACCGCAGCAGTCGTTGATGCCGGCGGCGCGTTGGATACGTCGTTGTTAACGGTGTCGACTGACGTGGACGCACAACTTAAGAATGTGCGATTCAATTCCTCAACCGGTCGATACGCGGCCGAACTCCACTTGCAGAACCACGGCGGCGCACTGGGCAAAAATGCCGTGGTGGTGCTTCCCAACTTGCCGTCTGGAGTCACCGTGTTGCATCCGTCTGGCACGGACGTGAACGGCGATCCGTACGTGAATTTCGCGACCGCGATTCGCTCGGGCGGGCTAGGCGCTAACGCATCGTCGCAGCCGATTCTATTCGAGTTCGACAACGTTGCACTCACCCAGTTCCCGCTAGTCGCGCGAGTCCTGACAGGTCAACCGAATCGCGCACCCGCCATCAATCCGATCGGACCCCTTACCGTAATGCCCGGGGACTTCTTGGAGATCCCGCTGATCGTCACGGATCAAGACGGCGATGCGGTTTCGGTTTCGATTCGATCGGCGACTGATTTGCCGAATGTGACGCTGACGGGTAACGGCCGACTCATTATCGTCCCCAGTCCAGACCAAATCGGCAACTACGACTTTTCGGTCGTGGCCCGCGATGGTGCGGCGGAGACGACACAGCAAGTCGAGCTAGACGTGATCGCCGACTCGAACACAACGACCCGCATCTCGGGAAGAGTGCTGAAAACAAGCGGAGAGCCGCTCGCCAACATGAGGGTCGAAGTCGGCGCCGTCCAGGGTCTAACTCTGGCGGACGGCTCGTTCACACTTAATCTCGGCTCCGGGCCACCGGTTGGCGACACGCTGAAAGTTCGAGGCGAACTATTTCCCGGCCCTCTCGTGTATCCATTCATCGCCGAGAAAGTGGCGTTCGTGCTGGAGCATGCCGTCTATACAGGCGTGAACAACGTGATCGCGCGGCCGATCTTCCTGCCGGAACTCGACGTGGCTAACGGCGAAGATATCGACCCGGCACAAAACGAGACCGTAACCACCCCGGCCATCCCCGGCGCATCGGTGTTCGTCGCGGCCGGCACGCTGATGAACCAGCAGGGGACTCCGTTCGATGGAGTGCTGCACATCACCGAGGTTCCACGCGAACTGACTCCGGCTGCGCTCCCCGACACACTTGTCCCCGATCTGGTTCTGACGGTTCAGCCGGGAGAAATGGTGTTCGCGTCCCCGGCACCGATGACCTTTCCGAACAGCGCGGGTTGGGCGCCCGGCACACCGATGAACCTGTGGTCGATCAATCCGGTCACCGGCGAGTTCGACGACGTGGGTGATATGCAAGTTAGTGCGGATGGCACAACGATCGAAACCATTTCCGGAGGGGTCCGTAACAGCAGTTGGCACTTCGCCGCCCCTCCGCCGCCAGAGATCCTGACCCCCCCCGCGGACGACACCAAAAACCAAAACACGAACTCCACGGAAAAGACTCTTTGCGCGCCGGCGACGTCTGAATGCGAGCTGCACTCTGGCGCAATCCTGGAAACACACGATCTGGTCTCGTACCAGTCGCTGGGTGTCGACCGCGGTCTACGTCTGGTGTATGACTCGCTGCGAGCCGACCCGCGACCGATCGTGCATTTCAGCGTCAATCACACGCAGCTCGATCCGGCAATGAGACTGGTCGCCGATCTAACCATCAGTCGCGGTTCTCTCGATCTGCAGGTTCCCGGTCATGCTGGCGGCGAATTCGGGCTGTCTGGCGGTGAACACATCTGGTCGCTGCCCACGGTGACTGGCGAGTTCGGAGCGGCCTTGCAAGTTGACTTGCGCGACCAGCCATCTGGCCAATACGACTACACGATCAATTTGGGCAAGCACCGATTTACTGGAACGCAATTCACCGGTTCCTCGCAGCCAGAGTCCGGCAATATTCTCCACGTCAACAGCATCGACGGCCCGTTTGGCAGCGGTTGGGGATTGGCGGGACTGCGTCAGCTTATTGAGAACCCCGACGGGACAGTGCTGTGGATTGACGGAGACGGTGGTGAGATATTATTCGACGCGCCCGGCGCCCCAGGCCAGCCATTCGTGGCGCCGCCTGGCGACTTCTCAGTGCTCGAACGTCTGCCCGGCGGCACATTTCGCCGCACGACGAAGGAACAGACCGTTTATGAGTTTGATTCCGGCAATCGTCTGACGAGTGTGCGCGATCGAAATGGCAACACGACCCGTTTTGACTACGATGCCGCCGGCCGACTCATCAAAATCACCGATCCCGTCGGCCTCGAAACGTCGCTGGCGATCGGTACGAACGGACAGATTTCCACGATCACGGATCCAGCGGGCCGTGCGACACGGCTGGAATACGACGCAGGCGGAAATCTGATCCGCATCACGGACCCGGACAGCTCGCAGCGAAACTTTGAGTATGACGTCGATCACCACCTTGTCGCCGAGATCGACAAACGGGGCAATCGTGAGGAGCTTTCCTACGACTTCGCCGGACGAGCGAGCCAGGCGCTGCGTAAGGATGGAACACTGCTGCAGTATCAGCCGGCTCAGGTGCAAGGGCTGCTACGGCCTGAGGAGACGATCAAACCGCTCGCACCGCCTCCAGCTAATGCTCTGGCGGCGGCCGAGTCCTTTTCCTCGGACGGCAACGGCAATGTCAGTCGCACGAACCTCGATCAGGCTGGGCAAGAGATTGACTCTATCGACGCCATCGGGCGGATGGACCTGACCGAGCGCAATGCCGATAACCTCGTGACCCGGATTACCGATGCGCGCGACAACTCCACCGTCTTTCGGTACGACACTCTAGGAAATCTATTGAGCGTTCGCGATGACATCACGGCGCCACAAATATATGTCATGCCGAGCGGGGATTTCACGTCCGATCAGGCAGTATTTACCGCTTTGCAAGCAACCGGCTTCAATCCGACCCTCGGCCTACAACGCTCCGGATGGAACGGGCCAGCCTCAGATTTGAATTCATTCGACGCCGTGCTGATGCTCCCCTCGGGTTCTTTTATGTCCGATGCTGGCCAAACGGCGCTCGTTTCCTACGTCAACGGCGGCGGAGCGCTGATTACCGCCGAACCGTTCACCAGTCACATCGCGAATTTTGGCGATTTCGCGATCCTGGACACCATTATTCCAGTGACCAATGTGCCAGCCAACGTTTTCACGCAGGCGACGACGTATTCCGAGGTAACCGCTGATCCCATCCTCACCGCGGGATTGCCGGATAATTTTACGTTCCCGCTGTCCAATTTGTTTTTCGATACCGATCTTCGTCTGGTGGCAAAGAATGGTGGCACGGTTTTCTATACGAGTAGTGCTGCTGCAGGTGCCGGTGTTGTCGGTTGGAATGTGGGTGCCGGAAGAGTCGTGAGTTTTTCGACCCACGTCACCGATATTGAGTTGAATAACTTCAATTATCAGCAGTTGCTGGGAAACACCGTCGAATGGGCGACCAAGGAAGCTGGACCGTCGTACGCCCGATTTACCTACGATTCCGACTTCAATCAACTAACCAGCCAGAAAGACGGTGATGGCCGCCTGAGGGTATTGGATATCGATCCGTTGAATGGCAATGCGCGCTCGGTGACGCAAGTAGTCTCGACCATCGGTGGTGCAGACGACGTCGTCACAGCATTCACCTACACATCGCAGGGACTTGTCGATACGCAGACCGATCCGCTTGGTCGGGTCACGGACTTCGACTACGACGTGCGCGGACAGTTGGTGACCATGACGGAGGCCAAGGGGACGGTCGACGAAGGAGTCACTCGGTACGAATACGATCAGGCTGGTCACCGCACGGCGGTGATCGACGAATTGGGTCACCGTACTGAATACGCTTACGACCCCCTAAACCGTCTGCTGCGAATCACTGAGGCCGATCCTGATGGCACCGGCCCCCTGACTTCTTCCGTCACGACAATTACGTATGACGTCAATGGAAATGTCCTCTCGCAGACCGATGCGCAAGGGAACTCGACGACTCACCAATACGATGTCATGAACCGCCGCACGCGCATGGTCGACGCGCTCAGTGGCTTGCAGAGCTGGCAGTATGACGCGCAAGGCAATGTGACGTCGATGGTCGATGAGTTGAGCCGCACAACGCAGTATCGCTATGACGCTCGCAATCGTCTGATCGAAACCATCGATCCAAATGCTGGGAGCACCCGACTAGAGTACGATGTCACCGACAATGTCGTATCCATGGTGGACCCAGTCGGGAATACGACTGTATTCAACTTCGACGACCGCAACCGAGTGGTTCTGGAAACGGATCCGCTCAGTAAATCGACCGCCTATCAATACGACGGCGCCGATCACCTGACGGTCAAGATTGACCGTAATAACCGCCGCACGGAATTCATCTACGATGACCTAAGTCGTCTGGCGGGGGAACGCTGGGGGAATGTCGTTGACTACACCTATGACAAGGCGAGCAACGTATTAAGCGCGGTCGATTTTTTCAGCTCCCTCACGTACACGTACGACAATCGCAATCGAGTGCTGAGCGTCGACAATACGGGCACGCAGCAAGCTCCTGAGGTTGTGCTGAACTATACGTATGACGCCGCGGGGAATGTGCTCACTGTCGCCGACACGATCAAGGGCACCGCAGGGGGCGTCAATACATACTCTTACGATGCCCTGGATCGTGTGGTCGGAATCAGCCAGGGTGGCACTGGAGTCAGCGAGAAACGGGTAAACCTCGCATACGACTTGCTCGACCAGATCACCGGCATCGACCGTTTCTCGGACCTGGCGGGAAGTCAGTCGGTAGTTCGCACGCAGCATACCTTCGATCCTCTCAACCGGATCACGAATATTGCCCATCGTCGAGGTACTTCGACGCTGGCCTTTGAAGATCTCGCGTACGACGCCGCCAGCCGTATAACACAGCTCACGGACGGCGATGGTTCAAGCACCTACCAGCACGACACTCGCGACCAGCTTGTTGCAGCCGAACATTCGCGCGCGGCACTTGTCGATGAGGTGTTCACTTATGACGACAATGGCAACCGCACCTCCTCGTCGCATCACGGAAATGCTTACCAGATCGGGCCCGGTAATCGCCTGTTGTCGGACGGAACCTACAACTATCAGTATGATAATGAAGGCAATCTGGTGCGACGCACGGAAATTGCAACAGGTAACATCCGCACGTATCTGTATGACATTCGCAAACGTCTGCAATTAATTCGCGAACTAAGCCCATCCGAAGCGATCCTTTCTCAGTCCGTCTTTCTCTACGATGTCTTCAACCGGCGGATCTTCAGGTCGGAGGATAACAATATTCAGGTCCCCGGAGAGACGTTGGTGGAACACTTCGTCTACGACCGCGACAACGTCCTACTCGACTTTGTGGATCCCGACGGTAATGGGCATAATTTCCCGCTCGAGCCGGCGCTTGAGCGGCGTTACCTGCATGGCCCGGCCGTGGACATGGTGCTGGCCCAAGATGGCGGTGCTGGAGAGGTCCAATGGCTGCTTGCTGACCACCTCGGCTCGACCCGTGATCTGGTCGACTCTAGCGGCGCGGTGCAAAAGCACTTCACATACGATTCGTATGGCAATATCGAAGAAGTGACCGACGGATCCGGAAACGCTTCAACCGTCGGCGCGGAACCCACGACTCGGTACTTGTTTACCGGTCGCGAATTCAACCGTGACAGTGGTTTGTACTACTACCGCGCGCGGTTCTACGATTCAGCGATCGGACGATTCATTAGTGAGGACCCGATTGGTTTCGGCGGCGGGGATATGAATCGGTACCGCTACGTAGGCAACAATCCCCTGAGCAACGTCGATCCTAGTGGACTCGAATGTCCGACTGCCAAAAAGCAAGTCCGCGTCCAGTCTGTCGAGAACGAGGTTGCTTATCGAACGGGCGCCGGAGAGTGGAAGACGCTCACTCCGGGCACGATCCTGGGCGAAAATGATGAGATCTTTACGGGTATTGAATCCAACGTCACCGTGGAATTGCCGGAGGGGGGTACCTACCGAGTGGGCAAAAGGGCAGACGAACTCGGGCCCCACATCGAAGGCGGGGGCCTTTTTGCCGATGACACTGGAATGGGGTCGTACAACGTTAGGCAACTTCTTACACCGGAGAGCCGGCAGCAACTGAAACTCAATGAAAAAATCTCCGAGATCCACAGGCAGTTCGACGCGAAGAAAGATCGAGCGGTGGACACGAATTTTGAAATCCAGATGCCAACCCCAACTTCGAGTGTGCGCGGCTGATTCTCCTCGTCACTAGTTCGACCATCTCTAGGTCGCTAGGATTCACACGACTCCCGGCCCTTTCGCTGTGCCCGTGAGTGAGACACGGAGGCCTCATCGAGTGCTCGATTACGAATCGCTGTTCCAGAAGCCTTACTTCTACGAACCCCCTTGTTTCGCCATCCACCCCCCTCTGGCTGCGGAAATTGCGGCCGTTCGCTGCTTGGGGCAATACCCCTGCCATCGATACGAAACACTGATCAATGAACCGCCGCAAGACTATGGCGACGGGCTTCGTGAAACCGGACGGAATCATGGGTTCGGTGCTTCCTTCAGGGATCCGGCCGAGGCACTGACGAAAAGTGTTTTCGAGGCGTGGGAACGTAAATTCGCCAAGGTCTATGATTCCGCGGAGCTCATCGGAGGCTCCTACAACGAGTTGTCTGGCCGCGCCGTGTCGCCCAGCGAATTCTCACTCGTCTCCGATTGGGAATACGAGCAAAGCCCGCTTCCATACGTTCGCTACAACCCAGATCTGCAACTGTCATGGAAAGAATGCTGGCGAGTCGGCGATCGTTCCACCGAACCGGTATTGATTCCCGCGACGCTCGTTTACTCACGCTTCTCCTGGAAGAATCCTGGCGAACGGTTCGTCCCCAATCTTTCGCCCGGGCTGGCCTGCCACACCTCGCTACGTGAGGCGTTCCTCGGAGGCCTGTGTGAGCTGCTGGAGCGCGATGCTTTTATGCTCACCTGGCTGCACCGCCGCAGTCCGCCGCGCATCCGTCCGGAAACGATTGCTTTCGACGAAGCCGGTGAAGCTCACAAATATCTGACAGCGCTCGAGTTTCTCGTCCACTTCATGGATCTCACCACCGACGTGGGAATTCCCGTCGTTCTGACGCTGATCGAGCATCCCAATTTACCGTGGGATGGGACACTCGTGCTGGGATTGGGCTGCGCCCTTAATCCGCAGGTCGCGCTGCGCAAATCGTTCCTGGAAGCGCTGGTGATCATGACGAACTACGTGACTGTGGATCCGAATCGGTCCGAATTGATCGTGCAGCGCCGGCCACTACCGTTTGGCCTGCAGGCTGCCGACTATTTTCGCAAAGTGCGTTTCTTGTTGGAGGGGGAGCGGGAGATTGCGATCCAGGACATTGCGAGCCACGATCGGAAGGACTCGGGAAGAAGCCTTGAATTCCTTATCGATCATCTGAATGACCTGGGACATGCGACCTATTTCGTGGACCTGACGCCGCGGGGATATGAAAACTGCCGGATCTGCTTGACGCGAGCATTTATCGCGGGATTGCAGCCGATGCTGTACGAGCCGGACTGCTGGCGTCTCAATCCGAAGCGCTTGTTTAAGTCCAGCCCGACGGCCTATGAGCGACTGAATGTGATGCCCCATCCCCTGATGTTGATGGAGTGACTGCGAATCATGACTGTCTCTTTGTCCGGTAAAACCGCTTTGATTACGGGGAGCACGCGGCAGGGAATCGGAGCCGCCACCAGCCTGGCATTGGCCCTCCAGGGTGCCAACGTAATTCTCAACTATGGAACTGGGGGAAAGACCAGTGAGGCCCGCCAGAGGGGGGAATTGATGAGGGATAAAATCGCATCGCTCAACACACGAGTGGCGCTAATCGAGGCGGCGATTCACACCGAATCGGAAGTCCAAGCCATGTTCCGTAAGGCCGACGAGTTGTTCGGAGGGGTCGACATCCTGGTGAACAATGCAGGGGGCGCATGGATTGAACAGGATTTCGCCTCGATCGATACACAACACTGGAATCAAGCCATCCGCTCCGAGATCGATGGTACTTTCTTTTGTATACGGGAAGCGCTGCCGCACATGCGCCGTAAGCACTGGGGTCGCATCCTTAACATTTGCCTCGACGACGAGACGATGCAGTTGCTCGTCAATGCCCACTACGGGCACGTCTTGGAAAAATACCCGTATGACTTCACACTCGCCAAGAACGCCAAGCGCGAAATGACTCAACTGCTTGCTCTTTCTGAGTTCAAGTTCGGCATCACGATCAATAACATTCTCCCGGGCATCATTGAGGACGTGGACAACGAAGAAGCACTAGCACGCCTGCAACGGACTCACGACCGAAGCATCTATTACGACCCGGTCGATGTCGCGCGCGCCGTAGCGTTCCTATGCCAGGAAGACGCGCGGGGGATCACCCAAAGCGACATACGGATCCCGGGGAATATTTATAAGCGTCTTTGAGACATTCAGCTGCGCCATTCATCGAGCAGCGTTGCGACCAGGCCGGTCCAACCGGTTTGGTGTGACGCGCCGAGACCAGCACCGGTATCGCCGTGAAAGTATTCGTAGAACAGAATCAACTCGCGCCAATGCGGGCTTTGCTGGAAGCGTTTCCGTTGGTCGTGTGCGGGACGATGGCCAGATGAGTCGCGTGTGAACAAAGCGATCAGACGATCGGCAAAACCACGAGCCATTTCGGCGAGCGTCACGGCCGACTCGCCGGACACGGTGCTGGGGACCGTCAGCGTTGAACCGTACGCGTGGGAAAGTTTGATTAGCGATTCGATCATCAGGAACGTTGTGGGAAACCAGATGGGGCCGCGCCAGTTGGAATTGCCGCCGAAGAGGCCG
>CAZFLF010000133.1:0-10279 GCA_964519825.1 uncultured Pirellulaceae bacterium
AGAGATTCCGTACGGCTTGGCTTACGGAGAGGGCGGCCAAGGTCCGATTCCCCCAAAGGCGACGCTACATTTTCTGGTGGAACTGCTGAAGGTGGAATAGCGTAGTTCGAATCATCTCAATCTTTACACCGTGAGCAGGACGTCCATCCGGTACTTGGATGCGAGATCGGTGTCACTGGCGAGTCGCCGGATTTCAACGGTGGTGAACCGGTCGCGAAACTCGTCAAAAAATCGCGGCGAATACCACAGCCAGCGCAAATCGTGTTGCACGCGTTGCTCGCGGTGGAAGGTCCGGCTGCGGCGCGCTTGCTGGTACTCTGCTTCGAAATCCACATTGGGCACCTGACCGATCAAGATCCGCCCCCCCGGTCGCACGACCCGGCGCATCTCGTCGACAGCCTGCCGAGCCACGGCAAATTCGTCGAAGTAATGAAACGCCTGGTAACAGTAACACTTGTCGAACGCTGCGTCCGCGAACGGCAAGTCAGCGGCAGAGGCAAGTTGGAACGAGACGTGCGGCAACGACTGCCGAGCCAAATCGAGAACTCCGGCGGATAAGTCGACTCCGACGAACTCCTTGGCACGAGGCAGCAAGTATTTCATGATGATCGCACATCCGCAGCCAACCTCTAAGACTCGATCCTGTGGCTCAAGACACAACGATTCGCCAATCCGAGCCGCTGTTTCTTGGAACCACTCCTGGCTGTAGTGCTGGTCCCCCGAATAAAACTCGCAGACGTCCAATGGGTTGGCGAACTCCCGGGCACGTTCCGTGTAGACTTCGGACCAGCGTGAAAGACTCATCATCGGCCTCGTGCGTTGGTGGAGCGATAGTGCAACTATACTTGATGGTCCGCCGAGTTGCAGCGATGGGGAACTCGTGTGTGGCGTTGGTTCGCTGGGAAAAACTGCTCTCGCAATTCCCAACAAGTTTTTGATGAATGAGGCGTTCACGTGCCGCGATTGACGATCATTTTGGAAGGTTGGCTGGCGTTGTACTGGATGACACAGTGCGTCTTGTGTTGGGCCTACGCCAAGGCGATTCGCACGCAGTCCACTGGTGACGTCCGCACGTCGTGTCCCGCGGCGCAACTGCCACGAATCTGCGTCATCATGCCGTTGCGAGGTGCCGACCCTTATTTGTCCGACGCCATTAATTCCGTGTTGGACAACGATTACCCCAACTTACAACTGCGGATCATCGTTGATCACCCGGGGGACGCGGCCGAGATCGTTGTGCAGGAGGTGCTGCGGCGGCGAGGAGCGGCCAACGCGTCGGTCAGTTCGCTGCATGACAAACCACCTCAACGCAGTTTGGTCTGCAGCAGCGTGATCCAGGCCTTTGACGCCGCGGCGGAGTCGTGCGATTTGATCGCCTTTTGTGCCGCCGACACGGTTGTTCCACGAAATTGGTACTGGATTATGGCCTCTGAAATGATGGACCCGAGCGTCGGCTGCACGCTGGGCAATCGTTGGTATTTGCCGCTGGAAGGCCGATGGGGTTCGTTAGTGCGTCAAGCTTGGAACGCCGGCGCGGCAGTCTTGATGTGGCTGTTTCGAATTCCGTGGGGAGGTGCGGCGGTGCTGCGCCCCGCCGACGTACTCCGGTCCGGCCTGCGCGACGCGTGGGAGCACAGCTTGGTGGAAGACGTTCCGATCTATGACGCGATGCGCCGCGCCGGGCTGAAGATGAAATTCGTCCCCGAGCTCACCAACGTTAATCGGGAAGAGATCGGCTTATGGGATTGCGTCCGTTTTGTGAAGCGGCAGATGATCTGGGCACGCCTTTATCATCCGAATTTCGTCTTGGTGGTGGGGCACGCTCTACTCGGACTGGCAACGATGCTCGTGCCATTGGCGGTCGCCGCGGTTCTGTCCGTCCGCGGAGAGGTCGTGGCTGCCGCGTGGCTCGTTGCGAGTCTTGGTGTCTACCTGGTGGGGCTGGCGGGATTGCTCGCCCTCGTGGAATCGTCCTTCCACGGGATTCTCCAACAGCGCGACGAAAAGTTTCACGCCTGGTCGGTGGTACGGTGGTGCCAAATGATCGTCGCCATCGCGCTCACCCAACTGATTTATCCGCTAGCGCTCCTCGGCTGTTGCTTTGCCCGGAGCATTGATTGGCGAGGTATTCACTATCGCATCCTTGGACGCGGCCAAGTCCAAATGGTTGAGTACGTACCGTTTTGTCCCGCTCCAGCCAGTGATGGCAAGACGTCGATTTAGGTCCCGTGATCCAGATAGGCTCTGGAGGATGGCCTTCCGGGACGGGTTCGCGGAAATAAACGACGGCCTTGGAAGGCCATCGTACCAAGGGACTCACGAATTCGTCGCAATCCAGGGGTAGGGCGGAATAACCAATTCCGCCCTACCCACCGTGGAAATCCGATCTCGCGGACGCCGCACACGCGCCTTGCCAGCGATAAACGGCACGTGCTTGGAAACGGCGCAGTTCGCGAGATCAGTCAATTTGAACCGACTTGCCATCGATCGCTCCGAACATCGCCTTCAGGACCAGAGTATCGATCGTCTCAGCAATGAAGCGGACGGATCCGTCTCCGAGTGTGGCATTTACACCGCCTGGGTGGAAGCTAAATGGTTCGTCATTGGGTCCGCAGTTGTTGACTTGCCAAATGCAAGTAGCCGGTCCGCCAATTGGAATTTTGTGATTATTTATTTTCGCGACGCGATCCGTGGTGACCGTGGCGTTGCTGGGCCCGGAAAACCCGTTTGTCGTGGCATCCGGGTCCGCCCAGGCGTACACGCGACGACCGTTACTAAATGTAGCGGGCGGGTTACCGCTCGATGCGCCCTGGATCATGTCGGCCGGGGCTGAAACCGGGCTGACACGCGACGAGTAGGCGCCGAACTTGCTGACGGACGGATGGGCGCGCCCGGCGTCCTCAATACACAAAATCGTATTGCTTGTTCCGTCAACAACGGTCCCGATGTTTCCTCCCTCGCAGCTGAGCATGCCAGGAACGACCTGCGCTAACCACGCAGCCGATCCCGATGGCGTCGTACGCATCTTGAAAGTCGCCGAGGCTGGATTTTCGTCGACGTCGGTGAGGGCGATGAACATATAGTCCCACGGGCCATATCCAGTGGCTGGGTCGCGCGCGCCCTTGGCGATCGCTGTACTTGGACAGACAAACGATGAGATCGTGGACTTGGCCGCAAGCTGGCCATTTGGATACAACGGATCATTGTAGGCGAGCCCCTTGGCGTTTTTGTGCAACTGGGCACCACTGGGCGTTTGATAAAAGCCAGCGGGTTGCAAGGTTGCGCCGTACGCCACAAACGAATTCGACTTGTGGTCAAACATGTCGTAAATGGCTTGCTGTTCCATGTAGGGGAGGAGGATTGTCGCGGTGGAATGGATCATGTAGGTGGTGGAACTGCTGCCAGTCGAATCGCATTGACCCGAATGTGGCAGCACTTTGTAAGTGGAGTCGAAGTTGTGGACTGCGATGCCGATCTGATGGAGGTTGTTCGAGCATTCATTGCGTCTCGCCGCTTCCCGCGCCGCCTGGACCGCGGGCAACAGCAAAGCAACCAAGATTCCAATGATGGCAATCACCACCAGTAGTTCTACCAGCGTGAATCCTTCCCGCCTGGAAAACAATTTCTTGGACTTCCATTGCGTCATACATTTACTCCGGTGAATCGTTTGCATGCGATGTGGTGCAGCGGCTCGGAACTGGCGCACGCACGCCTCCAACTAAGAATCCGATCGCGACGCTCACATCTGCAGCAGCCGTAAGTTTGGGGCGCCGAGTGAATAACCAGCTAAGGTTTCATGAACATTGCGTTAAGATTCGCCCGTTTCCAAGAGATCCGTCGGATCGGTCGGATCGGCCATTCACGGTAAACATGGGTCGAGTCCGAACCCGGCGAATTCGGGCTGTGGTCGCCAGCTAATCAGTTTGAAGACGACCTCGCACACGATATTGCTTGCAATCAGGATTCGTAGCTTGGACAGGAAGATTACTGATTGCTCGCCAATTACTGTTTGATCTTGCGAACCATGGCGATCGTGGCGGCCTGACGAACGTCAAAGAACCCTTCCCAGGGATCTGCGTCCACGGAGGCCAGCCGCTCGGGTACCGTTCGCACAGTGAATTTCTCGGGTTTGATTTGCGGTGTTAGCTCGTCCCAGCGAAGAGGTGTTGCAACTGGCGCGCCCGAAAGCGCCCGTGTCGAGTACGAAGCGATGGCCGTCGCGCCGCGATCATTTCGCAAATAGTCCGCGTAGATCTTCCCTTTACGCCCTACTTTGCTGGAAGTAGCGACAAACTTGGCTGGGGCGTGCCTCGCCAAAAATTCGGCAATCGCTTTGGCCAGATCTTTTACAACGTCCCAGGTCGCCCGTCGAACCAGCGGCACAACGACGTGTAATCCCTTGCCTCCGGAAGTGCGCACGAAACTCTTCAATCCCAATGCATCCAAAACAGCATGCACCTCGCCGGCAGCCGAGACGACTTCGTGCCAGGCAACGCCGGGTCCCGGATCGAGGTCTAGAATCATTCTGTCCGGGTAATCGAGTTTGTCTTCTCGACTACCCCACGGGTGCAACTCCAGCGCGCTCATCTGCACCAGAGTGACCAGTCCAGGCAGGTCATCGACCCCCATGTAATTCTTGATTCCGCTCTCCTCTTTTACCTTGATCCCGCGCACAGGCGCCGAAAGGCCTTCCGCGAGATGTTTCTGATAAAAGCACTTTCCCGCTTGTCCGCTTGGGCAACGTACCACCATCAGTGGTCGATGGATCAGATGGGGCAAAATCCAATCGGCGACGTGGACGTAATAATTGGCTAAATCCTGCTTTGTCAGGCCTTGCTCCGGGTACAGTACCCGATCGGGATGTGTCAGGCGGACGCCGGCCGGATGACGCGAATCAGCCAACGCTGTGTCGTGTTTTGACTGTTGAGTCTTCCGGCGCCGCGACTTATCGGCGTTTGGAGGATCCTGGTCTTCGGATGGCTGATCCAACGGTACCTCGCGCACGACTTCCTCCGGCTTCTTGTCTTCGCGCAAACCTTGAAACGAGGGATGCCGCAACCGCCCGTCGTTCGTCCATTGGGTGAACTCGACTTCCGCGACCAGTTGCGGCCGGACCCAATGGACTCCGTGAGCTTCGCTTCCGGAGGGGGGTTCCTCAAATGGCGGTTGATCTTGCTCGAGTTTATGCAGGAGCGCCTTGAGTTGCCGCAAAGACGAATTGCTAAATCCTGTGCCGACGCGTCCCGCATAGACCAGTCGTCGATGTTTGTCGTAATAGCCGAGCAAGAGAGCACCGAATCCCGCTCGCGAACCACTCGGTTCGGTCCAGCCCGCGATGAGGAATTCCTGGCGGCTGAGACACTTCACCTTCACCCAATCGTCCGTCCGGCGCTGCTGATAGGGACTGTCGACGCGTTTGCAGATCAAGCCCTCCAAGCCGCGACGGCAGGCTTTGGAAAATGCGGCGGCGCCGTTTCCAACGAGATGGTCGCTATAACGAATCACGTCATTCGGCGCCGTCTGCAGCAATTGTTTGAGTAACGCCTTCCGTTCGACGAGCGGTGTTTGGGTCAAATCGAATCCTTCGCAGTGCGGCAGGTCAAACACGTACCACACAATGTCATCGTCGCGTTTCCGCTGCAAAAGATTCTGCAAGGCCTGGAAACTCGTCGTACCATTCCGGGACAGCACAACGACTTCACCATCGACAATCGCGTTTTTCACTTTGAGCCCAAGCGCGGCCTGCGCGACTGTGGGAAAGCGATGCGTCCAATCCAAGCCCCGGCGGGTCACGAGATGCGGTCGGCCTCCACGGAAAAAGCACATCAGCCGATAGCCATCAAATTTGAGCTCGTGCAGCCAATCGTCGGTTTCAGGAATCTGGCGGACGAGTGTCGCCAGCTGCGGCTGGAATCGGCTCGGCTGCCGGCGGCGAACCGCGCCCGTGAGTGACGATGGAGATATCAACGCACCATTGGTGGATTGAGATCTCTTTTTCGGCGATGCTCGCTTCTTGGCTGGTTTTTTTTTAACAGCAGCACCCTGTGACCACGTCTGGTCTGCGTCGGCTGCGATTTCGTCCATCGTCCTGCCGCTCGCAACGCTCTCAGGCTTCTCTTCGAGCAAATCGCGTTTCCCAGCAGTTCGCGCTTGCGTGTCGTCAAGTTTCTTCAACAGCCAGTTTTTACCATCGTCGCCAGCCTTGCCGCTCATCCGAATCAGGGTCCAGCGACCGTTGAGCTTTTCGCCGTGTAGTTTAAATTTCAGCTTGCCTTTCCGGTATCCAGTCTTCGGGTCACCCTCCGGCTCCCAAGTTCCGCGGTCCCACAACATAACGGTGCCGGCGCCGTATTGGTTTTCGGGAATCGTGCCTTCGAAGGAACCATATTCGACCGGATGATCTTCGACGTGTACCGCCAGGGCCTTCACCGTCGGATCCAGACTTGGTCCTTTCGGTACCGCCCAGCTTTTCAAGACGCCATCCAACTCAAGCCGAAAGTCATAGTGGAGCCGGCTAGCCGCGTGTTTCTGCACGACAAAGCGCTGCGAATTTCGCGCGCCGTGACCATTACCTTGTGGTTCCGGCGTCTCCGCAAAGTGTCGCTTCCGCTTGTATTCACTCAGTCCCATAGAAAAAGTGTTTGGTGAAAGCGAATGTTGTGCACGAGACCCGGGCCCGTGCTCGGTCCGTTACATCCGAACGAACCTACCCGCGCTGCAACTAGATGCTCGACGAACGTCCACGCTGGACCTTGGTCAGCCATCTGTAAGTGCTGGATTTTGCCGCAAATTCAACTGTCCACGGAGCAATTCTTGGGCCGACGCCTGCTTCCCATTTTCGTTCGGGTTTCAGACCTTGAGCTGTGGGCACAGCAAATGCACATAAACGAACTCGTACGAAGGAGAACTTGTGTAAGGAGAACTATCGTGGCCCGCTCAAATCGACATTCTGCAATTACCGAAGCGTTTCACTTGCCCTGGTGGCTGGGAGAAAGCCATACCTGTGCGTTTTGCTTGCAGCGATTTACGTATGAATCCCGATTCCACTGCCTGACCTGCGACCGGGATATGTGCCCGGAATGCGTCGTCATTATTCGAGAGACGAGCGAAATGCATTGTTCCGAATGTGTGAAACAGAACGAGCGATCTTAATCATGACAGCGCGTGCAATCTGGAAAGGCTCGATCCACATTAGCGGCGCGCGCGTGCCAGTCAGCGTTTATTCCGCAGTTCAAGATCGGGGTATCCATTTTCATCTTCTTCATGACCAAGACAAAGTACGCCTGAAGATGCGGCTGCGAAATCCGCGGACCGACGAAGTTGTGCCATTCAGCGAAGCGCGGCGCGGTTATGAGGTCGAGCGCGGACTGTTTGTCACTTTCGACGACCATGAATTGGAGGCTCTCGAACCTCCCGCCTCCCGCGACATCGATATCACCCGGTTTGTTTCGCCTGAGGCGATCAGTCATCCCTTGTACGAACGCCCGTATTACTTGGCTCCGGAAACCGAATCGACTGACGAATACTTTGCTTTGGCCGACGCCCTCGCGCGTGAGAATAAAGTGGGCTTCGCCACGTGGGTCATGAGGAAGCATTCCTACCGGGGAGCCCTGCATAGTTTCGGCGACTACTTAATGTTGATTACGTTGCGTCGGACTGCTGAAGTCATTCCGACTGAGAAGCTGGAATCTCCCGGCGGGGCAAAGCCGACGCAAAAGGAGGTGCAGTTCGCCGAGCAGCTTGTCGCCGCTCTGGAAGACGATTTCAAACCCCAGGAATTCCACGACGAGTATCGCGAACGGGTCATGGAATTGATCGAGACCAAGCGCCGCGGGCGTCGAATCAAGCTGAAAAAATACCAGGCCAAGCCTGCAGCGAAATCACTTGCTCGACTGCTGCAAGCGAGCCTGCAGCGTGGAAAGTAACCATGCCAAAGACAGCAACAAAACGAACCACAAAACGCCACGCCGCCAGTTCCGGAGCACACGCCTTTTGGTCCGGCACGATCAGCTTTGGGCTGGTCAGTATTCCAGTCCATTTGTTTCCAGCGAATCACAGCTCGGGTGATTCGCTGAGATTGTTGGGGCCAGATGGTACTCCGCTTCAACGCCGCTATTACTGTCCGGCTCACGACCGCGACATCCATCCGGAACATATCGTGCGTGGCTATGAACTGGAAGACGGGAAATATGTCATCGTGCGCGATGAAGAACTCGAGTCTCTCGAGCCGCGCAAGTCACACGTCATCGAGCTACGCCAATTCGTCGCTCGTGCTCAGATTTCGCCGGCCTACTTTGAGCGGGCCTATGTGCTCACTCCCAATGGCGAACCCATCAAGGCGTATCACCTGCTCGCGACAGCCATGGAGGAGACCGATCAAACCGGCATCGCCACGTTTGTGATGCGGGACCGAGAGTACCTGGTGGCAATACTCGCCGAAGGGGGGGTTCTCCGAGCGGAGACACTGCGATTTCACGACGAGATCCGCACTCCGAAAGAGATCGGATTACCCGATAAGCCGCGGCTCAATAAATCTCTGGTGTCGAAGTTTGAACGGGCGATTCATAAGCTTGCCGCCCACAAACTCCCCGAGGCTAGCTTACAAGATGAGCGCGCCGATCAGCTGCGCAAGCTTGCGGAACGGAAGAGAAAGCGCGGAGTCGACGTTGTGGAATTGCAGGAACATGAGGCGGCCCCGGAACAGGACGAAGACGAGAGCGACGGGGGAGATTTGCTCGAGGCCATACGCCGTAGCCTGCAAGGAAGTACTGAGCGTGCAAAACACAATGGCCATGCGAAACAAAACGGGCATGCGAGACAGAATGGCCGTGTGAAATCGAGCGGCAATGCGAAACAGAATGGGCAAGCGAAAAAGAACGGAACTCATCGCAGCAGATGAGGCCGTGGTCGCTTCACTCCCGTTGTCTGGCGACGACAAGCTCTTTTTACCGGCGTAGACGTTTATCTGTTCACTCCTCGGAGGCATAGCCAGCGGATCCCCAAAACAAGGCCCGCTTGCGATACCGCTGATCGGCGGCACATCAGATTGCTCGCCCTCCCGCCAGCCTAGACCAGGCTATTGATTTGCCACCTTGCCCTCAGGTGACTCGCCACATCGGGAATCGTGTAACGGAAATTCAACACTTTCCTGTTGCGTGCTATTCCGCGAGAAAATCTCGAGATAAAGGTACTTCGCATGGCGACCGGCACGCTGATTGCTTTCGACGTTGTCGCCATCGATTCCTTGGAATCGAGTACGGGCCAGACAAGTGAACTGGGATAGGCCATTTTGATTTGGGAGATCATTGTGAAAACCAACAATACAATTGCGAAAGCAACTGACGAATTAAATTCATTGTTGCGCGGAGAACTTGCGGCGACCGAGACGTACCGTCAAGTCGTTGAAAACATCGGCGAGGACCTGGGAGGAGCGGAATTGCGACGAATCCATCGCGAACATTGCGAGGCGGTTGCAACGCTGCGAAATCAGATTCGCCGGTGCGGCGGTCAACCTGAAGAAGATTCCGGCGCGTGGGGCACATTCGCCCAGGCCGTGGAAGGTGCCGCGAAGGTCTTCGGCAACACAACCGCGCTGAAAGCCCTCAAGGAAGGCGAGGAGCAGGGCATTACCGATTACGAATCAGCATTGAAAACTGGTGAATTGCCGACCGACTGCAAGACGGCGATCGTTTCCACTCTTTTACCGCAAACGCGCGGGCATGTGGCTGTTTTAGACAGCCTCATCAGCGTGAATGCCTAACAAAGACGAACGACCTTCTTCCAGTCTCGAAGCAGAACCCGGATCGCTCGCGGACCGCGATGAGTGATACGGGTTTTTTTATTGGCATTCCCACTGACTTTCCCAGAGGTGAGGGAACTTGCCAGGGGATGCGTGTTGGCACTCAAAACATCCGGCGTGTATCGAAACCTGCGTGTGATCGCCCGGTTCTGCGATAACTGCCGCGAGGCCTGCGGTTCCTGTCAGGCTGGCTTGCCTAGCAGTATTATTCTGTCAAGCTTTCGCCTTCTTCAGCGAAATGCGAAATGGTTGAACAGCCGAGCGACTGTGGATGAACGGGAGTTTTGAATCATGTCTTATGCCGCCCCTGACAAGCCCGAATGGCAAACGCCACAACCCAAACCTAAAGGATCAGGTCTAAAGTGGGTTCTGCTGGGATGCGGCGGCCTGACTCTCGTCGGTCTTTTGCTTTGCGGCGGGGTGACGGTGTGGGGTATCCGCTGGGGAATGCAGCAAGTCACGAAACTGACCGAGGAATTC
>CAZFLF010000134.1:0-10277 GCA_964519825.1 uncultured Pirellulaceae bacterium
TGCTGAAGAGTCATGCTCTTGTCATTCTGCCGTTCTCCGCGATCCGAGCCTTTACCAGCTTTCGCACCAGGGCAACCGGCAGGGGCTTGTTCGCTTGAAAGCGGATGGTCCCCTTGCTGGTGTCATAGTCTTCAACAACAGACAGCGCCTGTCGACGATCCCCACCGGACAACCGAGGGGCCAAGGACTTATTTACTCGAACGACAGGAGATTAGAATGCCTGGATATCAGGAACAACACGATGCTCATCAAAGTCGGCTACGAAATTGCATTTGATTCCCCACAGCCGGCACCGATGGTGCTGATGCTGTATCTGCATCCATCGCGAGAGTTGACGACCCGCAAGCCGGACCGGTTGGAAGTGACGCCTCAGTTGCCAGTGGTCGAGTACTACGACCTGTACGGCAACCGCTGTGGGCGAATTGTTGCGCCGGCGGGGCGGGTGATTTTTCGTAACGAGGCACTGGTCGAGGATTGCGGCCTGCCCGATTTACAAGTTCCGCAGGCGTCGCAAGCTCAAGTGCAAGATTTACCGCATGAGGTGCTTTTGTATCTACTCGCGAGTCGATATTGTGAGGTCGACAGTGAGTTGAAGGATCTGGCGTGGAGTCTATTCGGACGAACGCAACCTGGCTGGCCACGAGTGCAGGCGATTTCCGATTTCGTTCATCGGCACATTCACTTCGACTACCTGAAGGCCCGCGCCAATCGGACCGCCCTCGAGGTCTTTCGCGAGCGAGTGGGTGTCTGTCGCGATTTCATGCACCTGGCCATAACCTTCTGCCGGAACTGCAACATTCCTGCCCGCTACTGTACGGGCTACCTGGGAGACATCGGCGTGCCCCCGGTCGATTGTCCAATGGATTTCAGCGCGTGGTTCGAGGCTTACCTGGGGGGCCAGTGGTACGCCTTCGACGCCCGTAATAACGTGCCGCGCATCGGCCGAGTGCTGATGGCCCGCGGGCGCGATGCGGCGGATGTCGCGCTCACCACCACGTTCGGCGTGAACCAGCTTCAGGCGTTCAAGGTTTGGACCAACGAAGCCCGCGGGAATTGACTTCGACCACTCCTGACCCCCTTTATTGTTGAAGCAATTCAGCGGCTTCTGTATGCAGTTGAGTCAGCGCGATTCGCTGGTCCCAAGAGAGCCGAGGGCCACTAGTGTTTCGACCTGCCTTGTAGTCGGTGTACCACGCGTTGGCCTTGTCCCACCACCGGCTGGCCTCGGAGTGATTCCCTTGTTTTTGGTGGGCCATTGCCAGGATCAGCCAATCCCAGATCACACCATCCTCAATTCGTGCAATCGCTTCCGCCGTTGCTGTTGGCACTTCCGATTCACTTGGGTCCGTGTTGTTTCGCAGGAGCTCAATTCTGCTTCTCTGCTGCTCCGCGTAAATCCTTCTAGCCTCAGTCAACTGTTTGATTGCTTCATCATATTCGCCATTTCGATAATGGAGTGCCCCCAGCGTGTTCAGATAGCGGCGTTCCTTGGAATATCTGGCAGCGAGCTCCTTCGCGGTAGCAATCGATGTATTCAGGTCATCTACAAAGTTCGGGGCTAACGCGCAAAACCAGTTCCAGCGATTGGCAAGCCGGTCTGAAGCTGGTGAAGGCAACTCCAAGAAGTTTCGTCCAATCTCTTCGTAGGCCTGCACGTTCCCTTTTTGCAACTGAACCATCGCCATCAAACAGCGGCTACGCAAGTCATCCTTTAGACGATGCGCTTCGTCCAGACAGGCCATTGATTCGTCCCAATCCCCCAATTCGGCGCAAGCATCTGCTTTTCCGAGCAGGAAATGGTAACGATCGTCGACAACTGAAGTGAGCTCTAACACTTGCGTGTAATCATTTACCGCTTGTGGAAAGTGAAAGGATTTCGCGTAGGCGTTCGCGCGGCGTGCAATGTATTCAGAGCGTTTTGCTTGGTCGCTCGTCAGGTCAATCAGTTTGTTCAGTTGCCAAACCGCCGCCGACCACTGCTCCAAAAACTCGGCGTCTTCAAGCTCTTGGTGATGCCACTGTTCGTCAAACAACTGAGAGATCCCCTGCGGCTGCTGCTGCCGGGCGACCGATTCCCAGTCTTCAAACAACTCTGCGGAGTCCTCAATTGCCAATAGCCGCCGGGAAACCAGTTTCTGTGCCGCGACAAGTCGTCCATACGCGAAATCAACGCTGTTGGCTTCCCAACTGAGATCCCAGTGCCTCGTTTCGATTCGATGACGTGTCTCGCCCATGAATTTGCCCGGTTGCGAAAAACGACTGACGGTAACAATCCCTTTTCGCTCTGGTGTGAAGCTAACCCGTTCAACGTCGCCGCCAGCTTTCAGGTAGGTGATGAGCTCGTGCGTTGCAACGTCCCAGACCGAAACTCGCCCATCGATACCGGCCGTAACGAGCAGGATATTGGACTGCGGGTCCACCGAACTGAATGCGGCACGTTTCACCGGACCAAGATGTTTCAACGCTGCCTTCGACTGACCCGTGGTCAAATCCCAGACCCTGGCATGGCGATCTTGACTCGTGGTGACTAACAATTGGTTGTCATCGCTAAAAGCTGCATAAATCAGGTCTGCCGTATGCCGCAGCTGAAGTTCGAGCATTTTGCCGGTTTTCGAGTCTTTTCCTTTCCACGCCCGGAGTGTGACCTGTCTGTCGGCGTTGATATCCCAAACGCGTGCTGTGTCGTCTGCACTTGCCGTGACCAGTAAATTGTTTTGTGTCGGGCTAAAAGTAACAAACAGCACCCCACCATTATGTTTGGGAGTAAGCGGTATTGGTTCATTCCGATTGGATTGGAGATCCCATACCCAAGCTTGGCCGGATGTCGCGCTGACGCCGCCTGCTGCTGCGGCCAGATATCGACGATCGCAGCTAAGCGCAACGCAGTTAATGTTTTGTTCGGGTGAGTCGAATTGATAAAGTTGGTCCCCGCTTCGATCCCACACGGTGATTTTCGTCATTGTTTCACTTTCCGTCGCACCGGAAGATCGATTCTTTGCCCCATTTTCTTCTGCGCTGACGGTGATTACACAGCTGTCGTCCTGGGCGTAAAAGGTTTGCAACACGTTGCCAGCATGTGACAGCTCAATGACTTCGCCGGAGTCTTGAGCTCGAATTTGAGCGACGCGTGGACCGCGTCCTGCAAGCCCGCCAGAACTGATTACTGAATTCCCAACGCCGCTGCAGGCGAGGCGGTCGACGGAGTCAATCGTGAAGATCGTGCGTTTGCTGCTATTGATGGCCAGATCCCAGCTCCATACGGAATCTTTCGCTGAGGTAAGTAAGTATCGACCTTTGGGATCGAACCAGGCCCGATTAACCGTCCCATTGTGGTTCAGCGGGGCGACGATCGGTTCGCCTGTAAAGGCGTCCCAAACCCGGGCAGTCCAATCTCTGCTCGCTGTTGCGACACGCCTCCCGTCCGGACTGAACGTGGTCCAGAACACTGAGCTACCGTGCGGTAATGTTCGCACCGTATTACTTTCCCAATCCCAAATGCGCGCGATGCCATCGTGGCAAGCGGAGGCGACTAACTTGCCGTCCGGACTGAATGCGACATGAGCGACCGGCCTGCCATGCTTCAGTTCAAGACGAGTGCAGAAATTCAGAGCTTGTATTTGCTGAGCGATCCCCGCACTATCTCCCTTAGCTATTTCCCAAAGCTGCACATAGCCAACTGTGATGGCTCCGATTTCCCCGCTAGCCGTCGCCAACAGACGGCCGTTTGGGCTGAATGCGGCGTGATTGACGGGATGGTCGTGTTCAATCGTGCGAATGTGTCCGATTTTGTCGCCATCAACAGAGAAAATTCGCGCCTCGCCGTAGTCGCTGCTAGACCATCGGGCAGTCGTAGCGAATTGAGTACCTAACTCGTTGAATACGACATGGGTAACCCCACCTTCGTGGTCAAGATTCGCAAGCATCTTTCGATTGACAACATCCCAAACCTGACACCCGCCCGTATCGTTTCCCGGCTCGCCGCTCGCTGTCGCGAGCAACTTGCTGTCCGGACTGAAGGCAGCATAGACGACCGGTTGCTCGTGCGGCATTTCCTTAAGGAGCTCTGGTTGTTCGGCCAACCCCTTGAAACGCCATAAACGTGCTTGTCCTTTCTTTCCTCCTGGAGCCGAGCTGGTTGTTACTGCAAATTCACCGTTTGGACTGAAAGACGCGAAAGTAACTTTTCCGTCTTCATGCGGCAGGAATTGAGGAACACGGCTGCGGCCGTCAGTGGCCCAAATGACTCCGTTGCCATTTCGGCCGCTGACATCTCCCATTGCCACAATGACGAATTGGCCATCGGCGCTAAACTCGGCGCTCGGCGTACCAATTACAGCGTCAGCCGCCCTCTCCGACGTTGTTGAGGAAGTGACTGCAATCGCAGGCTTTCCGGTTGGGCTTGGCAGATTACTGTGCCGCCAAAAGTGAGCAACCCTCGGCAATTGGCGCCATACAGCTCCTAATCGCAGGTTGTGGAGCTCCGCAGGTTTATTGATCGAGTCATCTTTAGCTAGAGCGCTGCGAAACCATAAAAACGCCCCAGGGAGATCGCCAGTCTCCATCTGTCGCGTTCCATTATCGACGTAATAGAACGCTAACTCATGCGTAGCCTTTTTTTTCGCGTCGGCTTCCTTTTCGGCGGCGGAAATCGCTTCCTGTTTGTGGAATTCTGCGGACTCTTTGGCTTTGATTGCTTGTTGTTCGTTCAGGGATGCTTGCTTTTCCTTTATCCAAGCGATTACCGCAAAGATCACTGCCAAGATCGAAGCCGCAGAAAGCGCCAACACCCAGCGACGTAGGCGATGCACATTGCGGGCACGGATTGCCGATTGACTGGCTTGCACGAGTGCTTGTACGGCATCGCTGGCGTCCAGCTCGGCAACTTTAAGATTGTCGAGCCAACGTTGAGCTTCGTTCAACTCGGCCAAATCCAACAGATCGCCGTCATGACGATTGTGTCCCACCCATTGCTTGGCCTTCGCCTGCAGCCGCTGGCGAGTCTCCTCCGCGCCGGCGCGTTTGGATAGCCACTTCTGATTGGAGTCTTGAATTGGTTTGATGAACCGATCATGGGTCAGCTCGAACCAGTGGGCATTCGCACGTTCCTCGCCCCGAATGAGATGTAGATCAACGAGCTCGTCGACTACTTCGTTCGGTATTCCCCCCGTATCGAAAGGTCCGCGAAATACCGTTCCCCGTGTACCGGCCGGTGTGATGAGAAAGTCCTGGAACCATCTTCGCAACTTGCCTTCGGTCACTGAAGTGCCAGCGTGCCAATCGCGTACGATCGTATTGATCGCGTTTTCGTAATACGTCGCTAGCGCGTGATTGACATCCGCGAAAGTCTCAATCGCTTCGTCGGTGATTTCGGTAACTTCGGGTGGTAGTTGTTGCCACAGAGACTGACAGACGACTTGAAGTTGGACGGCTTCGACGAAACCCCCCGCAGCACCCCTCTGCAAATTGTCGACTAACTTTTCAGCGGCTCCTGGTACGAATACACGATTGGTGTGCTTCAGAGGTTCATTAATAGCGTCCAGTGCTGCTTTTCGTCCGAGTCGTTCGAGTCGAAACGTTGCTCGGAGCTTCTCGGGCAATATTGAGGCGTACGGTTTTAATTCCGCGATGTAATCCTCGCGCATGGCGAAGACAACTCGCAACATGGGATCGGCGATCATCGCCTCACGAACCTGCTCAAAGAATTGTCGCCGTTCAATTACTCTTTCCGGATAGGCCGTAAACAATTCTTCAAACTGATCGAAGATCGCGACGCGTGGTGCCGATGGTTCTGTCCCTGGCCGAGGCATAGTTGCCAGGCACGCCGCCAGGCGCGAAGTGGCGAAATGATCAAAACTGGCCCTGTCACAGTTCTTGGACCAACTCCGCATCGTATGAAAAGCATAGATGTTCGCAATCTGCGCCTCGGCGTTATCGGGCGGCGGTCCGTGGACGCGCGCGACGGGCAGGACCTCGCACCCCTCGCCCAGAAGCAGTGGAATTAGTTTGGCGTTAATCAGCGAAGTCTTGCCAGCACCGGATTGCGAGTGAATCAAGACCTCGTCATGTGCCAAAATACAGTACATCAGCTCCATCGCTTCGGCGTCACGCCCGAAGAACACTTCCTGGTGCTCTAGCTCAAATGGTCGGGGACCCACGTAAGGCTCCCCCCTTGCCGCCGGGCGTTTCCGTGAGGAGCGAGCGGAACCTTCTGATCCCACCCCGTCATCAACCTGAGCATGTATTAATGGTTCATTTGCCATTGGAATACCCTTTCCACCGCCTTTGAAGTTCCGCTAGGAATTGACGGCTCGAGCCCCAGTACACCTCAATGTCGCGCCTAACGCAGTACTCCCCGAGTAGATCTTGGACTTGTGCCAGCTTGTCCGCCGCATCTACCGCGCTGTCTCGCTCGGCGACGATCTGCACGGACACGTGCCTGCGTTCGACGTTCCTGGACTTGTACCGCTCCAGCAGACGAAGCAACACGCGAAAATCCAGGTCGCTCAGTCGATAACCGAGCAACAGAAGCGCATGCGTCTTAAACGCGGCGGCGACATGAGGCGGGACGATTCTTTTCTCCTCGACTTGCGCTGCCAGGAAGTCCAAATGGTCATCTTCAGTGAGTACAAGCGAGTCGGGTTCACCAATATGACCATACAAGTGGAATACCACCGGCATGGCGATTTCAGGTTTGACGATGGCATCGCTCGGGGCAAAGTCATTTAGACCCGCCTGGTCTTCATACCAATGCGATATCTCTCGTCTGGGCTTCTTGTCCACTTCCACACGACGATTCATAGCTCGGATAAGAAAATCGTCGTGGTTGGTGGTGACATATACCGAAAAGGGGAGACCCGCCAAAATTCGGTAAGGATCGTTGGGTTCGTCGAAGTTGGGAACTGGAATGGCGGCCAAGAGTTCTGAATAGCTCAGTTTGGCGTGCCCCCGATCATGTTTCATGGCCACGAACTGTGCGACTCGACTCAAATCATGCGAATCGCGGAACAGGAATGATTCGCCGGCCCAAGTTTGAGCGAAACTGGCACGCCGCGTATGGTCACCAAAACACAACTCAGGACCAAGTATGGGTGTGCAGCGGTTCGAATGGATACGACTCAATAATCCTGGCCAGCTCGTTTCGTTCAGAATTCGTAGCGGCGACTCTTCTAAAGCCGTTGCCATGTTCTACCCCCTTTTTGAATGCGACACGGTTCGCTGCGCCGGATGCTCCGCAATCCACGCAGCAGACCCGCAGTCGCTAGCCCTCGTTCGTCAACTTCCTCCATCTTTGCCGGAGCTCTTGGCAAAAATCCTTTGCCGCCCCCCAATAGATCCGCAGGTCCAATGATTTGTAATAGCGATTCAAGTACTCTTTCGCCCGCTGCTTGGTCTCGGCCGAATCGCCCGGCGGTAAGAGTACCGCCACGTTCATCGATTTCAAAGTCGAACGCAGACCCTGAAATAACACCCGAAAATTCCAATCCGCCAACCGGTACCCGATGAAAAGACACGATGAAGTGGCAAGGCTCCTTTGGATCGGTGGAGGAATCAAACTGGGATTGCGCGCCATGTTGGTCAGGAACGTGAGGTAATCATCCTCCGTTAAAACCAAGGATTCGGGCATCGTGTCCTGGCCGTGCAGATGAAAGACCACCGGGGTCGCCGGATGGAATTCAAATTCTTCATCAAAGATGGTCGGCCCGTCGTTTAACGCTTCATACCACCGGCACATCTCCCGGCGCGGATGCTTGTCTCGCTTCGCCAACGCTTGGACCATGAAGTCGTCGTAGTTTGTCGTTAAGTAGAGAGGCACCGGCAGCTCGGCAAGAACGCTGTGCGGTTCATTGGCAGCGGTGAAGTCCAGTCCCTTACGCTGCTTGAATGCCTTGAACTCTTCGAGCAACAGGCTCTTGGGCACCCACGGGTCCCCGCGCAGGACGGCTAAGTATTGGGAAACCTCAATCAGATTGTCCGAATTGGCGAGCGGAAACTTGTACTTCTCGGACCAGGCTCGCGCAATTTCACCACCCAGCGGCAAAGCGCCATAGCAGGCCCCCGCACCAAGAAACGGGATGCATTTGCGGTGCTTGATCTTGAGCAGTAGCGTGTCCCACACGCTTTCGATTTCTTCCGGGGGCAAGTCGAACACGTGCACCTCCGAACGCGAGGCATAAGAGTAGGAGGTTTAATTTACCATGGCGTTGCGCGAATGCGATAGACTCGCCGCAAAATGCTGCATAGTGAGATACACTGCTCATGGCGGAACGTGACGGCTACATTGGTCTCAGCCGCCGAGTGTTCCGGCCTCTCAGTGAGGACGCCATCGCGCCCTGAGTAGTCGTGCCCGTTCTCGAACTCAGGTGGTCACCAGTGTGAAGAGGCAAACTGAATGGAAGCCGGCGACAGTCAGTCTGCCAAGCTAGAGATAGGGCGGCTCGTGCCCGACGAGCCGTTCCCGCCGTATTCCTACGTTACCGGGAGGTTCCCGCACCCGACACGAGATCCGGCGGGGCATAGCTTCGGCGCCCGGCCGATGCCTTGCCCCGCGCCAGACCCAAATCGATGGCGTGACTGCCGCCCGTACTTGTACGGAGTGGATCTCTTTAATCACGGATACTACTGGGAGGCCCACGAGGTCTGGGAAGGGATTTGGCACGCGTGCTGCCGGACTGGTCTGACTGCCAATTTCATCAAAGGTCTTATCAAGTTGGCCGCCGCCGGTGTTAAAGCTCGCGAGGGCCGGCATGAAGGGGTCCGGAGGCATGCCCGGCGGGCCGCGGATCTGTTTCGGCAAACAGCTGGGGAACTTCCGCCGGAGCAGTCTTCCTACTTCGGGCTCTCGCTCTCACAACTCATCGGTCAAGCTACCGACGTGGCCCGCGAACCGGTAGCGTTGTGGGCACACACTGGAGCACCGGTCGAAATCGTCTTCCCGTTCGTTCTCCGGCCTGACGCTTCGCAGCAGTCCGAGCCCGCGCACCGCAGCCCGAGCATCCCTCTATTGGACCGAGACGATCCACATTGAGACAATCCCCAATTCGTTGCATAACGACCAAGCAGAATGTGCGACCGTAGTTGCGTATCATGAGCGGACAAAGCACCACTTTCAACGTTATGCGCGCTCGCTCGGATACATGGACTGGGCCACACAGCCTCATCCGTTTCGGTACTACGAGGGTAGCCCTAGAACGCAGCTCGACCTTGATCGAACGCCCCGACAATTGGCCTACGACCAACTCTACGAACAGCATCCGCTATCGCCGAAGCCAGTGGACCTGGATTCGCTTGCGGACTTCTTTCGATACAGCCTCGCGCTGTCTGCGTGGAAGCAATCGGGATCGAGTCGCTGGGCCTTGCGGATCAATCCATCCAGCGGAAACCTACACCCGACGGAAGCCTACGCTGTGCTTCCGTTCGCATCCGACGCAAGTACCAACGCCTCTCTGTACCATTACTTGTCGGAATCGCACGTGCTGGAGCAACGGGCCTCGTATTCCGACGAAGTGTGGCGAAGCCTCACGAAGTCCCTCCCGGAAGGATCATTCTTAGTCGGATTAACGTCTGTCGTTTGGCGGGAGGCATGGAAATATGGCGAGCGTGCTTTTCGCTACTGTCAACACGACCTTGGGCATGCGGTGGCGGCGCTGCGCTTTTCTGCCGTTTTATGCGGATGGGACTTCCGTCTGGTATCGAGTTGGTCCACGGAGGATATCGCTGGACTGCTGGGCGTGGATCGAGCACAGGATTTTGTCGCAGACGAGCGTGAAGAAGCGGAAGTACTCGCCATCGTGACACCCCATTGTGAAGCATCGACAAACTTGTCCCCTTTTCCGCCACTTGACGAGAAGACTCGCGAGCAGATGCGGGGGACTCCTTGGTACGGCCGAGCTAATCGGTTAAGCCAGTCACACTTCCCGTGGCCGGTAATTGATGGAGTTGCCGTGGCAACCAGAATGCCGAGAGCCGCTCCACTTGTTGAGCCAGAGTCACTTCACCGCGACGATTCGACCAACTCCTCCGGTTCACCAGACCTGGACGCGCGGCAGATCGTGCTGCAGCGGCGCAGTTGTTTGGCACTTGATGGCGTCACCTCGATTTCGCGTGAAACGTTCCTTCGTATGTTGTCCCGTACTTTGCCGGGAAAGAATCCCCCGTGGGATGCACTCTACTGGCGGGCGAAGATTCATCTACTGTTGTTCGTCCACCGAGTCGATGGGCTACGGCCGGGACTTTACGCCTTGGTACGCGACTCGTCCAAAACCGATCTTCTCAAAAGC
>CAZFLF010000135.1:0-10254 GCA_964519825.1 uncultured Pirellulaceae bacterium
CCAGTCATCCAATAATTCGTGTTGATGCAACTCGGCCCACGCCTCCACCAGCCGCACTTGCCGACGAGGGAGGCTCCCAGCCAACAACTCTATCGGGTCGAGCCCGAACACGGCCACATCGTCACCGTAGTATGCATGAAAATGCGGGGTGTGATGAGGCCCCACCTCCCAATACATGCGGATGATGATTCCAAAAAAGCGGCTCAACTCGGGCATCTAGTCACCGGCCCAATGATTCGAGGAATAACTCGTCCAACTGATCCACCGACGCGTATCGATTCCCTTCTCTCAAGGGTTGTCATTCTTCTCAGCTCGCTCACGCAGCGCCATCATGTTTGGCCGTCCGTGGAAGTCGATGGCTCGTTCGTACGCGCGAGCGAGCAGAAGCAGGTCAGCTTCTCCGTAGAGTTGGCCAGTGAAGGTAATCGTCGCGGGCAATTCGCGGCCATCTTTCATTTCAACGCCGTTGGGCAACACAACCGTCGGGTGGCCAGTGAAGTTGGTGATCGTCAAATCGTTGCCGCCGACGTAGCAGTCGACGTGCTTCATCAATTCGGCCATCTGCTGCATCAGCTGGGTGCGAATGCGATTGGCGCGCAAGTATTCCACGGCGGGGATTAGCTGTCCGCGGCGGAACGAATTCGGCCAGAGCCCTGTCCCCTCGAGCTTGTTCCCGCGCACCAGTTCGTCGAAGACCGCGGTCGACTCGGCGTCGAGGATGACGGTCAGGGCGCTGACCGGAAGCTTATCGGGAAGTTGAATCGGTACGAGCGTCACGCCGAGCTCCCGGAGCGCTTTCAATTCGGGACGATCGTCGGCAGGTTGCGGTTGTTCCTTGTCCGTTCCCGCGTTCTTCCGTTCGAAGTAGCCGACTCGCAGCGACTTCAAATCACGTGACGATGGCCAGACAAACGGTCGGTTGACCGCGGACGGGTCGCGGCCATCCGCGCCGTGAATCGCGTCGAGGACCAATGCGCAGTCTTCGACCGACCGGCAGATGGGACCAAGCTTGTCCATGCTCCATGCCAAAGCCATACAGCCGAAGCGGCTGACCCGACCGAACGTGGGACGCAAACCGGCACAGCCACAGACGCGGCACGGCGAAATGATGCTCCCCAAGGTTTCACTGCCGATCGCGAAAGCGACCAAACCGGCCGCGGCCGCCGCTGCCGATCCCGCCGACGAGCCGCTGGAACCAGCGTCCGGATTCCACGGATTCCGCGTCATCCCTCGAAACCAACCGTCGCCCCAAGCCAGCGCGCCGAGCGACATCTTGGCGAGTAGAACCGCACCGGCCGTCTCCAGCCGCTCCGCAACGGTCGCCGTGACGTCCAGCACCTGATTCTCGAAGGGGGTCGCACCCCAGGTTGTTTTATAGCCGGGAACCGCGATCAGATCCTTCGCTCCCCACGGCACACCGTGCAGCGGCCCGCGGTACTTCCCGGCGGAAATCTCGTCGTCCGCGCGCTGTGCCTGCCGCAACGCCAACTCGTCTGTGAATGTAACAACGCAGTTCAATACTTTGTCGAACAGGTGCAGTCGTTCCAAATACAGCTTTGTCAGCTCAACGGAAGAAACCTGTCGCGTACGGAGCAGATGGGCGAGCGCGGTGACGGGCAGGAAGGCCAAGTCCTCGTCGCTGACTGGTCGTTTCACATCACGTGCATCGACGATCCGAGCCGTCCCTCGTTGGACATCCGCAACGCTGAGCGTGCCGGGGGTCGGGTTGAAGGTGATGGCCGGTGGCGTGGAGTAATCAACCGGCGTCGCGCGGAGTATGTCGAGTTTGCGCAGTTGCGATTGCAAGGTTTGCAGCATCGCGCGGCGATCCTCGTCGCTGTAATGCACGCCGGCGATCCACTCGGCTTGTTGCAGCATCTCCAGCGTGACTTCACGTTGTGGTTCGACCTGCGCCGCTAAGGCCCGTTGAAAGACCGCGGTGCCGACCCCTGTGGCGGCCAATGCTCGCAGAACTTGTCGCCGCTCCACCGTTTCGCTCATGAACTCCTCTCCTTTTTTGTGGTCTCACGATCGGGTTCGCCGCCGACACATGGTACGCGCCGATGCGGTGACTCGCCATTTGCACGCGACGGATTTATCGCCGACAATCCGCCTCGTGCATCGCAGCGACTCGGTACTGCGTAATCAGTACGGAGTACGGAGTAGGGAGTACGCAGTACGCAGCGGCGCTCGGCCCGTACCCCGTACCCCGTACTCCGTACTTCGTACCCCGTACTTCGTCGTCGGAGGAACAATGATCTCTCGAACCAGTCTGGCCATCGCTTGCATTGGACTGTTCTTCTTTTCGGCCGTGGCTTCGCGCGGTGCAGCAGTCGAGCGTCCTCCGAATATCTTGTTCATCATTGCCGATGATCTCGGCTACGGCGCGCTCGGTTGTTACGGTCAACAAAAGGTCCAGACACCGAACCTTGATCGGTTGGCCACCCAAGGCATCCGCCTGACGCAAGCGTATGCCGGCTGCCATGTTTGCCAGCCATCGCGCTGCGTCCTCATGACCGGAAAACATTCAGGGCATGCGGCAATTCGGGCGAATAACCTGGACCAGATGTTGTTGCCTGACGACGTCACGATCGCCGAGGTTCTGAAGCCAGCGGGTTACGTCACCGGCTGCTTCGGCAAATGGGGCCAGGGATTTGAAGGGACTCCGGGACACGCGAATCGACAAGGCTTCGATGAATTCTTCGGCCAACTGACGCAAGTGCACGCGCATTTTTACTATCCGTTTTGGGTCTGGAAAAACGAGGAAAAGTATCCGCTGACCGGGAACGAAGGGGGGCAGCGGAAGGAGTACCTGCCGGACGTGGTGCAGGCCGAGGCGGCGAAATTCATCCGCGCTAACCGGGACCGCCCCTTCTTCGCCTATGTCGCCTCGATTATTCCGCATGTGGAACTGGTGGTGCCCACGGACTCCGAGGAACCGTATCGAGGAAAATTTCCGCGCCGGGCGATTCTCGATTCGCGCCAAGGCTACATCGGAGCTGAAGACGGGTATACCACCTATGCCGGAATGGTCTCGCGACTTGACCGGCACGTGGGGGAGTTGTTAAAGCTGCTGGACGAACTCGGCATCGCCGACAACACGGTCGTGGTTTTCACCTCTGATAACGGCGGTCAGAACGGCGGCGCCGATCAAGGCTGGACTGCCATGACCGACTTCTTCAAAAACAACGGGCCGTTCCGCGGATACAAGGGATCGTTTTACGAAGGGGGAATCCGAATTCCGTTCGTCGTGCGCTGGCCAGGGAAGATCAAAGCCGGGACGCACAACGACCTGCCTTGCGCTTTCTACGATGTCTTGCCGACCCTGGCCGAGATTGGCGGCGGCAAACCGGCGCCTGACGTCGACGGCCTGTCCTTGATTCCAACTTGGACGAGCCAGGGAAAACAGAAACAGCACGATGCACTGTATTGGGAGCATCCCGCGCGGGGCGGTATCAGCCGCGCAGCGCGACAAGGACGCTGGAAGGTTGTGCAAAACGGGCCAAAGCAGCCCGCGGAACTCTACGACCTGGAAGCTGACATCGGCGAGAAGTCCAACGTCGCGAAGGACCATTCCGACGTTGTTACCCAACTGATCACCTTTATGGACTCGCAGCACTCGCCACCGCGTCAATACCCGACACAGTCGATCAAACCTGGCATCAAGGATTACGTGCGGTAGTCTGGAAAAAATCTCCTCGCCCCGTGGCGGGTGGGAACGGTGCCATCGGCGATTCGCCGAGCAGACGAGTGTCCGGAGATGCTGGAATGCGTGGGAGTGAACCAATGAGCGACGTTGTGGGAAAAGTAGCGCTGATTACGGGAGGCGGGACCGGTGTCGGGCGTGCCACGACGCTGCAGCTTGCCGGCCGAGGCGTTCGGGTTGCAATCAACTACTCCAAATCGAAAGAGGATGCTGAGTCGGCTGCAGCCGCGGCGCGCGAACTAGGGGTCCGCGCCGTCTCCATTGCCTGCGATGTCTCGGAAGATGCCGCCGTGCGCGATATGGTGCAAACCTGCCGCCGCGAATTCGGACGGCTCGACATGTTGGTCAACAATGCCGGTATGACCCACTTCGTCAACCACGCGGATTTAGAGGCGCTGACCGAAGACAAATGGGACGAAATCTTGGGAGTGAATCTGAAGGGCCCTTTTTTTGTTTGCCGAGCGGCCATTCCGCTGATACTCGAAGGGGGCGGAGGAGCGATCGTCAACGTGGCCTCCGTCGCCGGACTTGCTGGATCAGGTAGCTCGATCGCCTACGCAGCGTCGAAGGGAGGCCTGCTCACGATGACGAAGTCGCTCGCGAAAGCCTTCGCCCCCAAGATCCGGGTAAACGCCGTCTGCCCAGGTGTCATCCTTTCGCGCTGGCTCGAAGGGCATCAGGACATGGTCGACGCGGCCATCAAAATCACTCCGCTACGTCGGGCCTCGACGACAGACGACATTGCCGACGTCATTACATTCTTGGCTTGCGACGCAGGCATGATGACGGGCCAATCGCTCGTCGTGGACGGCGGACGAACGATGTAATTCGACCGACTCATTCGCGAGGTCTCTCCAATGGCCGCGTGCCTTTGCAGTCAGGATAGCGGGAACATCCCCAAAACTGCGAACCGGCGCGCGCCCCTTTGCGGGTGGTCCGCAAGACCATGACCTGACAGCAGAGTGGACAGGCAACGGTTTCTTTTTCCGACGGATCAGTCGGATCTGACCGATCGGTCTGATGCTGCCGTTGGCGTTCAGCGATTCTTGCCGCCGATAGCCGTTCACTGTAGCCACCTTCATGGATGAACTCGCGTTCCAGACCGGCGATCTGCCGGTCGAGCAGGTAATTGGCCTGATGGATCAGACAGATCACTGCGTTAGCCACCACCGTGGAGTCGAGGTGTTCGAGCCACGCGGTGTAAGGTGCGGCATCAGACTGATCGGTCGGAGCTGTCTGATCCGTCGGATGATCGTTGTACCCCACTTCGCGCACCGTTCGGGCTGCGGAGTCATCCTTCCCCCATTGCCGCATCTTGCGCTGTCGCAGGAAGTCTTCGTAGTCCAACAGCAGCTCGTCGAGGCTGGCTCGGGCCACGTTGACCAGGCGCAGTTCGGTCTGGCTGGAAGTACCCGAGGCCCTGCTCCCTTCGGCGATGTTCTGACGCCCGCTTCGTGCCGCCTGCACCATCTGGTCGACAGTACGTGAGCGCTTATCCAAGAATCGCTCGCAAAACGAAACCGTGGCATCGTAAATGATCGTCGTCACCCGAAAGCTGCGCAAATTGCGGTAGCCCCCACTTGGGCGCAATCTCTGCGGCGTTTTTTCTCCGGCCAATGAGTCGGATCGGACGGATCCGTCGGATCGGACCGACATGTCTGATTGTTGCTCACTCATGGCGAACTCCCATTTGAAGTGAACCATACTATCGAGGTACTTCAATCAGTGTCGCCGATTCCGGCGCAGAATGAAAGCCACCGGAGATCTTCTCAGCTGCTGCATCTATCGAATGCAGTAAAGATAGTCGATCCCGCGGAGCAGGAGCGCGTCACCAGCTACAGCCGGCGATGACCAGAACAAATCATCGTTGAGCTTGTTCGTAGCCAGCACTTTCAGTTCGGGTCCCACACTGAGCACATACGTTTGCCCGCTTTGATCGAGGCAGAAGACTTTTCCACCGCTGGCCCAAGGGGACGCCGTCACACCCGCTGCGTTGGGTATCCGCTGGCGGTAATGCTGCTTGCCAGTTTGAGAATCGAGGCAGCGGATGATGCCGGACTGCTGTTCAAACAGGTACAAGCAATTGTCGATTTGAAGTGGCGATGCCACTCCGCTGCCGGCCCTCACGCTCCAAGCGACAAAATCGCTGGAGGTGCTGCGCGCTTCGAGCGAAATATCGCCGCTAGCGCCAGGCCGGATCGCGGCGAGGATGCTGCGCTGGCCAGTCATTCGATCTGCGGAAGTGACGTAGAGCAGCTTTTCATCCCCGACCGGCGACGGAGTACAACGTCCACTTCCGGCCATCTCCCACAGAAGTTTTCCAGTGGCCGGCTCGTACGACCGCACCTTGTTGCCACCCCCGGCGACAAGTTCGGTCCGCTGCTCGTTCCTCCAAATGTGGGGCGTGCACCAATTTGATTTCTCGTCGCGATCAGCCCGCCACACCTCATCGCCTGTCCTTTTATCGAGGGCCACGAGGAACGATTGTTTGTCGTTGTCGCACTGTACGAATACGTGTTCGCCGTGCAACACCGGCGAGCTGGCCGTTCCCCAGTCCATCTGCATGGCGTAACTTCCCAGCTCCGTACTCCACAGCAGTTTGCCCGAAAAATCGTAACAATGAACGCCGGCGGGACCGAAATAAGCGATCACGCGATCCCCATCAGTCACGGGCGTTTCAGTGGCGTAGCTGTTGTTGGGATGGACTGGGATCGTCGGCTTGCCAGTATGTGCGGTCTGCTCCCACACAATATTGCCGGCTGCCAGGTCGAGACAGAGGACTTTCCAACGATACTCGACGTTCGGCGGCTTACGGATGCTGCCGATGAACAAACTCAGCCCACCGACCCCGTCGCCGGGACTCCAATCGCCGGGCTTGGGGCGCTGCTGTTTATCGGCGACCGCAGTCGTCACAAAAACCTTATCGCCCCACACGATCGGCTGCGACCAACCCACGCCTGGAATCCTGGTCTTCCAGGCAACATGCTCATCGGCCGACCACTCGTCCGGGTGTTTGGCATTCGTCGACTGGCCATCACCCCCCTCTCCGCGGAATTGCGGCCAATGCTGCGCATGAGCCGGACTGACGACCGCAGTGATGAGGCAGGCTACAGCAAAGAGAGTGGCGATTCGCATACCAGGCATGCCTCGGTTTTTGTTGGATCAAACGGCAGCATCCTACGATGCTCCCAGGATGCCGGCAACAAGTCGTGTTGGAGCCTCTTCAGGAGCAGGAAAGGTACCGCAAGCCACCGGATGCTTTCGACGTTTGTCGTCACGGTGTCGTGTGGTATCTTGGGCGACCCTTACCAAGGTAATTGGAACCGCCAGCAAGGATGGGAATTGGCGATGACTCTGCATTCGTTCGTGAACTTCATGGAGGAGCGGTTTTCACCACAAATCGCCGCGCGGTCCGTGCTGGAATCCTCCGAAGGGGAGTTTGATAGCCTGCCAGCGGAATTGAATCCAAAACTGGCTGCGGCCCTGTCTGCAGCCGGAATCGACCGGCTTTATTCGCATCAATTAGAAGCGTTCGCTGCCATTCGGGGTGGACGCGACACGGTACTCGTTTCGCGCACCGCGAGCGGCAAGACACTGTCATTCTTGTTGCCGATTCTCCACGAGTATCTGCAAGCGGACGCGCCGTTCGGCGTGATGCTGTTATATCCAACTAAAGCTCTATCGCGCGACCAGGAAGGGACGCTGGGGAAGTTGTTGCAAGCCAGTGGCGCCGACGTACGGCTGGGCACCTTCGACGGCGATACGCCGCGCGAGGAGCGGCAGCGCATCCAGGCGCAGGCCGACTTCATGATCACGAATCCCGATATGCTGCACTCCGGGATTCTCCCCAACCACAATCGCCGTTGGCGGACGTTCCTGTCTCGATTGCGTTACATCGTCGTCGATGAAGTCCACACGTACCGCGGCGCGTTCGGGTCGCATGTGGCGAACGTGATGCGGCGTCTGTTGCGGGTCTGCGAGATGCACGGCAGCCGGCCGACGTTCGTCTGCTCGTCGGCTACCATCGGCAATCCCAGCGAACACGTCTCCGCGTTATTCCAGCGACCGTTTCACATCATCACCCGCGATGGGGCACCTCGTCCTCGCCGCGATTTGTACTTGATCAATCCACCGGTCGTCCAAAGCCAAGGGCATGCGCTGTATCGGAAAGGTACCTCATCGATCAGTATTCCGCTGATCCGTGAAGCGTCGCGGTTGGGTGTGCGGACGATCTGTTTCTGCCGGGCAAGGCAACAGGTCGAGCGCCTTTGCCGTGCGGTGCTGGACGGGCACCCCGAACTGCGTCAAAAAGTTCGGCCCTACCGCGGTGGACTACTCCCCAATGAACGACGACAGCTGGAGCGCGACCTGGCGACCGGGCGAGTGACGACGATCATCAGCACCAACGCGCTCGAATTGGGGATCGACATTGGTGACCTCGACCTGTGCATCCTCAGCGGCTATCCAGGCTCGATTGCCAGCTTTTGGCAACAGGCTGGTCGCGTCGGCCGCCGTGGTTCGCAGGCCGTGATGGTCTACGTGGCTCGTGATACGCCGATCGATCAATATTTCGTGAATCACCCCGAGTTCATTTCTTCTGCGCCGATCGAACGCGCATGGTTGAACGCAGATAATCCGTACATCTTGTTACAGCATCTCCCCTGTGCGGCACACGAACAGCCGTTGCGGGAGGTCGAAGCCGCGTTCCCCGGTCTCACTTATTCCGTCGCGTTGGAGGTGCTCAAGCAGGACGGCAGCCTCAAGGAATACCACGGGTCCTATCGCTACGCCCTGCGTGATTATCCGGCGAAAGGGGTCAATCTGCGTGGCATGACCGACTACAACGTCGATATCTACTGCGGTACCGAAGTCATTGGCGAACTCGATCCGATTGGCGCCCGCGGAACGCTGTACAAGGACGCGATCTATCAACATCTCGGTCGCCGGTATATGTCGATGGAGCTCGACTTGGAAAAGAAGCTCTGCCGTGTTGAACCCGTGGACGTCGATTACTACACCGAAGCTGTCTGGGAAAGTCGCATCACGCTCACCGAGTCCCTCGACCGTGCGGAACGACACGGTGCGTTGTTGGATTTCGGCTACGTCAACGTCAATCGCCAGCCCAAACTCTACAAGAAGATTCGCGAGCGGACGTTAGAGAACATCGGATACGGACCGATTACGCTCGATCCGTTCATCTACGATACGACTGGCTTTGCGATGTACGCGCCCGAAAGATGGCGCGAGGAATTGGAGCGCACCGATAAACGTCACGTCGGTGCCGCGTTGTACGGGCTGAGTTACATTCTCAAACGGACCGCACCGAGCCTGTGCCTGGGAGACATCAACGATATCGAGACCGATGTCTCACTCACGGAGTTGGACGGCGATAACGGGACGAGTAAGAACCGGAAGAGTGGCAACTGGAAGAGTGCCTTGTACCTGTATGACACCATCGAAGGGGGAGTCGGGTACTCGGAGAAAATCTTCGAGGTATTCGCGGATGCCTTGCGGCTGTGTCAGGCCATTATCGAAGAGTGCCCGTGCAGTGCAGGCTGTCCGTCGTGCGTGACGGCGCTCCCTCCTGGAGTGGCGGATGAGGAGTTGGAACGACTGCTCGTCGAGTCGAACGCAGCGGTGGCATGCACGCGCAGCCTCTTGACCGCCTTATTGACCGGGGAGATTGTCCCCCCCGAGGTCACTTTTCACCCGTTGCCTCCGGGGGACGCTATCGAGCCACCCGAACCGAACGCCGAGTTACAGCGTTTGACGCAGCGTCTCGGCAAGGCCAGCACGATTCTGCAAAGCAAGCGAGCACGTCTCCATTGATCACAGAAGCTTTACGTCACTGCCCCGGCATTGGTCCCGTGCGGCTCGCGCAATTGCACGCAGCCGGCGTGCGGTGCTGGACCGATGTCCTATCCAATGCGGATCGTATTCCGGCGGCGTTGCGCGAGGAGGTATTCGCCGAGTGCCAACGCTGTCTGGCTGCTCAGGAAGCCGGTAACGTCCGATATTTCGTCGAGCGTTTCGCGCCGCAGGACAAGTGGCGCATCCTCTCCCATTTCGTCGAGCAAACGACGTTTTTCGACATTGAGACGCAGGGGCTGGAGTACGATGCCTCTATTACCGTAATTGTCTGCTGGCACCGGGGACAGTTACGGACGTTTGTCGAACATGAGAACCTCGATGAGTTTCTCGAATTGTTGGACGACGTCACATTGCTGGCCTCGTTCAACGGCACTTCCTTCGACGTTCCGCGAGTTCTCGATGCATTTCACATTCCGGAGTTACCCTGTCCACATATCGATTTGCGATGGGTGTGTCATTATCAGGGCTGGAAGGGAGGCCTCAAGGAAATCACCAAGACATTAGGAATAGCGCGTCCGCCCGATCTGGATCAGGCCGATGGGGAACTCGCAATTCAGTTGTGGAACTCATGGGTTGCCAAACGAGATTCGGCTGCACGGGAACAATTGCTGCGTTACTGTGGTGCCGACGTGATCCTACTACTACTGCTCGCACAGCATCTCGTCGGGCTTGACCAT
>CAZFLF010000136.1:0-10181 GCA_964519825.1 uncultured Pirellulaceae bacterium
CGCCAGGCCGAGGAATGGGTCGACCGATTTGCAGAAAACAATCGCCGGTTCCTGAAGTCGACGATCGCCCGCAATAACGGCGGTGAACCGGAAATAAGTTACGAAGATGTCGACACGTCGTTGATCTTGCCACGCCCACGATTGTATGGGTTGGTTGGCGCAGAGTTGATTATGGAAGTCTATAAAGAACGACAGCAGAAGACCAAGGCCGTGGCAGGGGACGGGAATGGTTCATCGAGACCCGCTGCGGCAACGCTGGTGAAATGACGCCACGCTCCCCAGCCTCCCGCGAATTGCTTGGGTAATAGAATTACGGACAATCTCCAGGAAGACCAGAAATCATGTCCCACTCGGATCACAACGGTCATCACGACTTTTTTGAAGTTCGTGTTCTACGTCAGGACGGGCCCGGACAAGCGAGTTACTGGGAGCGGCATCGCGTTCGCTACGAGAAGGAAATGAATGTCATCAGCGTATTGCAGCGCATCGCGGCCCAGGCCAAAACGGTGGACGGCAAGGGGGTCGCGCCAGTCGCCTGGGACTGCAACTGCTTGGAAGAAGTCTGTGGCGCTTGCACGATGGTGATCAATGGCCGCGTGCGACAAGCTTGTTCGGCACTCGTCGACCGCTTGCTGCAGGACAATCCCAACGAGATTGAATTGCAACCAGTGAGCAAGTTCCCCGTGACGCGGGACTTGGTTGTCGACCGCTCGCGGATGTTCCGTGCGTTGCAGAAAGTCAAAGCCTGGATTCCTGTGGACGGCTATTTCGATCTGGGGCCTGGCCCGAAGCAATCGATGGCAACCCAGGAGGTCGCGTACCCGCTCAGCGAATGCATGACCTGCGGCTGTTGCTTAGAGGCATGTCCGCAATACACCAAAGTCGAATTGGTTCGGCACACAGGTGAAAGTGACGCCGAACTTGAGCGGCGGAAGAACGCGGCCTATGACGAGTCTTTCATTGGCGCGCATGCGATCAGCCAAGCTGTGTTGTTCAATACGCACCCAACCGGCAAGAACAACGCTGGTGAGCGGCTTGACGCGCTCATGGACGAAGGAGGCCTCCAAGTTTGTGGCAACGCACAAAATTGCGTCGCGGTCTGTCCCAAGAGGATCCCGTTGACGACTTCCATCGCCCGCGCAGGCCGCGCGACCACTATCCGCTGGTTCCAGAAGATATTCGACAAGTAGGAGAGGTTAGAGGTTAGAGGTTAGAGGTTAGAGGTTAGAGGTTAGAGGTTAGAAAGAAAAACGAATGACCAATCCCCAATGACCAATCCTTGAAATTCCCTAACCTCTAACCCCTAACCTCTAACCCCTTCCTCATGAACGTCCAGCAAATCAAGGAGCGAGTTGCGGAGCAGACCGAACATCTTCATCGACTGCATGCTGAGCTTCGCAAAGTCATTGTCGGGCAGGATCAGATGATTTCTCGGTTGTTGATCGGCTTGCTCACTCACGGACATGTCCTGCTGGAAGGGGTTCCCGGATTGGCCAAGACGACCGCGATCAAATCGCTGGCCCAGGCTCTCTCGACCAGTTTTCAGCGGATTCAGTTCACGCCTGATTTGCTCCCCGCGGATTTGATTGGGACGATGATCTATATGCCGGGGGAAGGCGCGTTTCGCACGCGTAAGGGCCCGATCTTCGCCAACTTTATTCTCGCCGATGAAATCAATCGGGCGCCTTCCAAGGTTCAGTCTGCTCTGCTGGAGGCGATGCAGGAGCGGCAAGTCACGATCGGCGACAATACGTTTCCGCTAGAAGGACTGTTCCTCGTTATGGCCACGCAGAATCCGATCGAGCAGGAGGGGACCTATCCCCTTCCCGAAGCGCAAGTCGACCGGTTTATGCTCAAAGTGCGGCTCGACTATCCCAAGCCGGAGGAAGAGCGCAAGGTGTTGGACATGGCGTTGGACGGAGTCATCCGCAAAGTGCAACCGGTTCTATCGGCTCAGGACATCATCGGCATGCAGGAAGTCGTGCAGATGATCTATGTGGATGACCAGGTGAAGGATTACATCGTGCGCATTGTGCAAGCGACTCGCAATCCGGCGGTTTGCGGCTTGAAGGATCTTGTTCCCTTAATCGATTACGGCGGATCGCCGCGGGGCACGATTTTTCTCGGTTTGGCCGCGCGGGCACAGGCTTTTCTCGCCGGCCGTGGGTACATCACGCCGCAGGATGTCAAAGACGTCGCGTATGACGTCTTGCGGCATCGCATCATTCTGACCTACGAAGCGGAAGCCGAAGAAAAAACCAGCGACGACGTGCTGCGCACGATTCTCGGCGCCGTCCCGGTACCATGACCTCACCGATCGGCTGGCTGTTGGGCTGCGGGGGACGATTCTCTACGGCGCCGTCATGACCGGAACCGTTTCAGCCGATGGATCGGATCCGGATATGCAATCCACGGACGAAGAACTCCTCGAACCATTTTTTGAGGTTCCGGCGGAAATGCCGGACGTCGAAGCCGAGGGGTGACAGGAAGATAGAGGCCAGGAAAATAAATAGGCCGCTGTCTCCATTTTCCTGTCAATCATCTTCCTGTCGTCCATCTGGCCTACGTGAACAACGGCCACAGCGGCGTTCCGGATGAGATGGGAGTTGGGCGGCCGGAATGGTCGACGACTTCTGTCCCCAACGGAATTCCCAGGGCGTGATAAATTGTGGCAGCGATATCCTCAGGACTGACCGGGCTTTCCGCGGGATAGGCGGCAATGCGATCAGAGGCCCCGTGGACGAGGCCGCCACGGATACCCGCGCCGGCCAGCACTACGGAAAAACAACCGGGCCAGTGGTCACGTCCGGCTTTCGTGTTGATTGTCGGTGTCCGTCCGAATTCGCTCAACATCACGACCAGGGTTTCATCCAGCAATCCACGCTGTGTCAGGTCGTCCAACAGTGTGGAAAAAGCCAAATCGAAGGCTGGCAGTAACCGCTCCTTGTGCTGGACGAAATTCTGTTGGTGAGTGTCCCAGTGATCGGCGACGACCGCTTGATAATTGCGAGCCCAATTGACCGTCACCAAACGCACGCCCGCTTCCACCAACCGCCGAGCCAGCAGGCACCCTTGTCCGAATGGAGTCATGCCGTAACGGTCGCGGAGCGATGTGTGTTCGCGGCTCAAATCGAACGCCCGTCGCGATTCGGGGGAACGGATAAGCCGGAGAGCTTTATCCCGGAAAACATCGGATGTCTTTAGCGCGTCGCTGCCTTCCAAACTGGTTCGCAGGCGGTCTAAGTCTCCCAGAAGAGATTCGCGTCGAGCGAACTGTTCGCGCGGCAACCCCCCGGCCAAAGGGAACGGATCGAACTGCGGACTGGCCGGATTATCGGTGACGAACATCGGATCGTAGCCATGGCCAAGAAAACCGGCAAAGAACCCGGGGAAAATGTGCCCAGAGGGAATCTCGTTCCCCGGCGCATTGACGCTGATCCCCGCAGGCAACGGCGTGGTGCTGGGGCGTATCCGATTCACGGCCGCGCCGCAGCACGGAAAATCGTCGGGTAGATTGGTCGGATTGGTGTTGGGCCGTCGATGCCGGCGGCCCGTCAGCATGTAATGCATCGCCACGGTGTGCGTGCTGTCGGGATGAGTCACGCTGCGCACGAGGGCGAAGCGATGCGCTTGCTGTGCGGTGAGCGGGATGTGTTCACCGAGCAGCGTGCCGGGGACGCTGGTCTGAATCGGCACAAACGGACCGCGCACTTCGTCCGGAGCTTCGGGCTTCAAATCCCAAATATCCTGGTGCGCCGGCGCTCCGAACAGGAAACCGACGATGCAGGACTTGGCTCGGCCGAAACTCGGGCCGTTCGCCGCGGGTTGCTCGGCGGCCCGCGCATTCGCCGCCAATAATTGCGGTAGCATCACCCCCACGGAACTCAGACCACCGACACGTAACCACTCGCGACGAGTCACCCCATCACACAATCGTGTCGAGATCGATCCCAGCGGAAGCATGTCAGTCCCTCACGTTGTTGCCAGCCAGCGGCTGGATTCTACCGCCGTCTGGCCATCCGAGCCAGCTTGTTCCATTGGTTCTTTCAGTCCTATTCGTCGCACGTGTCCTATTGGTCTTGCACAGCTCAAATACGCAGGAAAATCTTTCGCCGATACATCCAAAACAGCAGCATCCACAGCACAAACAGCGTGGCGCCGCCGAGCAGCAGCGGCTCATAAGGCTGGCCCAACACGCGGAAAAAGGACTGGCCGAGGTGCGTCTTCAGCGATTCGCGGATGAATCCATTAAACAAATGGTCCATGCAATAGGCAGCGATGGAATTCAATCCGATGACTACCAGCGGAAACGCCCACGCCCGCCTCTGCCACACATCAACCACCAAGTAGAATGCCGCCATCAGCAACAGACACCAGCCGCCGCTGAAGATCGTCCAGCTCGGCGTCCAGATGCGTTTCACCACCGGGCAGACGCCGAGCGCGCCCAGCATCCAACCAGCGGCTAGAGCAGCGACGCCGGCGACGACGAGCCAGCGGATTTTCTCACCCGGCGTGCGCTCGCTGCGTAGCGTTTCGCCAGCGATGAGGCCGAGAATCATCGTTGCCAACGTGGGGATGAAGCTTAGTGTCGCGTAACCGCCGGAACTGAACTCGAACGGCTTCTCGCGCGGAAAGAGATTGAGGAACCACACATCGAATGTCCACGCGGGGTTGCTGTTCTTATTCCAGTGCGCCGCGAAGCCGCTCAGCCCGTGCTGGGTCAACCAGTCCTGCGGCACGCCGACTTTGGCATAGTTGAAGTCCGCGCCCGGCAATGGATACAGAGCAAAGGCGAGCCAGTAACCGACCAGCAAGAGGCCGAATGCCGTCCATTGGTCGCGCACAGGACGAAACCCGAGTAGGAACAGGAAGCCATAACCGAGGCCGATTTGCGTGAGTGTGTCGTCGAAAGTGAAGTTCGTCTGCGGCTTGTCGACGCTGCGCAGAAAAAATCCGAGCACAACGAGCAGGAACGCGCGTCCGAACGCATGCAACGCCATGCGTCCGCGCGTTTGCCCACGGGCGAGCCGCGCCGCGATCGAGAACGGCAATGCCACGCCGACGATGAACGAGAATGATGGCTGGATCAGGTCGTGCAGCGAACAGCCCACCCATTCGACATGCGATTGATGGTATCCCAGGAAGGCCCAGAAGCCGCTCAAGGGGAGTGCGCGTGCGACAGCCGACAGTCGCAGGACTTCGGCCATCATCAGCAGCATGACGAAGCCGCGATACGCATCGAGCGAGACGAGCCGCTCGATTTTCGGGGCGGCGGTTGTTGCGGCGCTGATGCTCATGGTCTGGACAATTCTCTCAATGCCGGATGACGCCGGCATGTTCACGAACTCTGTGTCGGTTTGATTTAACTTGCCAGCAGCACCCATCCGATGCCGACGCACAATATAGCCGCCACGGCGATCACTTGAACGGTCGACGCCAAGCGACCATCTTTCGGCAGCGGCAGCCACGTAACCACCCACAGCGCTAAAGGTGAAGCGGGCAACACCAGCAGGCCCGCGAGTGGCGGTTGAGGTTCGATCGAGCCGACAAATGCGCAGCCGCCGACCAAGATTGAGAACACGGGAACGAGACTGCGCACAGCCAGGCTGCGCAATGTCACGGAGTCATCAAACAAAAACGTCGACACGCAACACCCGACCATCGCGGAAGCCACGAGTCCGGCGAGATGTCCATAACGAAGGCTGACGGTGGCCAAAACCATCAATGCAAGAATGCTCGCGACTGTCGCGAGCAGGGCCAGAAATAATCTAGGAGACAAACGATCGGTGAGCGGAGGGAGGCAAGTGGCTAGGACAAACAGGTAAGCCGACAAGAAACCGACATATAGGTGGCGCGTCGGCTCGAGGCTTGCCCAGTCTGGAACCAACACGCAGGCCGATGCAATCGCCAGGATCAAGCTTATCAACCACCTTTCGACCACCCAAACTCCGCGAGCAAACCCGATCGGACCAACGATCATCGCGGCGACTGCCAGATAGGGAAGCCAATGCCAATGACGCGTCGGCACCCATTCGGCCCACGATGGCAACAGCGCGTAGCCGACAACGAATCCTGTTGTCAGCCCAACGGCCAGTGCGTAACGCCGAGAGACCGACTGAGGCAACCATCGGCGGCAGACGTAAACCAATGCGATCGAGACGGCCGCCGGAACGATCATCCCGTAGCCAATGATCTCGATCATTTCGCTGCTGTCGGCTGACCAATCGAAACGGTCATGGGGACCTCTTTGTTGACCTTGTCCTGTAAACCAGACATTCCAAAATCCGTTCGATCGATTGTGAACTCAGCGGTCAAGGTGAGTCCCTTGTCGCTCACGGTCACTTTGGCCGGAATCTTCAATTCCTTGGTAGCTTTGAGCAAAGTCAAGTTTCCGGTAATTCGTCGCGGCGCGTCAAAAAACCGCTAGAAGTTCAAGCGTGGCTGAGAATCTCGCGGAGGCGTGCAGCAACGATTTCCTCTTCACCGGGCTTGAGCATAAAAACAGAGACCAGGAAGCCGTCTTCGCCCGTGCCTTTTACCCGCGCCGTGGCGATCGGTGGTTTGCCTTGAGACAATTGCTCCTTCATCTGCGCCCGAGTCAGTTTCACGCGTTGTTCGTCCCAGAAAACCAGCAGGTGAGGTACTTGGTTCGCAATGGGTGGCATGATTCGTTTAGTCTCGACCGTAGGAAGTCCTGCCAAAGCTTGTTCAAGGACACCAATCCGTCGCTCCAATTCGCGCCGTTCAGCTTCGTGGTCCAGGCTGACAAAACGCTCCACGGCGGCCCACATCGCCACCATGTCTTCCTTGCTCACTTTCAATCCCCGTCCGATGTTTCCACAATGGGGAGCAGTATTCAGTTTGGCGGCTTCGATCAGCTGTTTGCGGCCCAGCAGCAAGCCGGCATCCTGGGGTCCTCGGAGCCCTTTACCACCGCTGAAGACCACCATGTCGTAGCCCATTTTGTTGTATCGCCACAGCGCGTCGAGCGGCGGAGTATCGGCCGCGGCATCGAGCAGTGTCGGGATATTGCGCTGGCGCGCAACCTCGACCCAGTCACGCTGCGGGATCTTCCCCTCCGCCTCGTGCACGTTGTACGAGAACATCATCACAGTGCGTTCGTTGATTGCTCGCTCGAGGTCCTGGCGAGTGTCCACATCGACGAATCGGACGCCACACGCCTGCACCTGGTTGTCATAACACTCGTGATGGGCTCTTTGCCGGATCACTTCCAATCCCATTTCGGCAGGTAGTGGCAGCCGGCCGATGAGGCTTCGATCACGATGCGTCACGGCGGCAGCGGTCCCCACCAAGATCCCACCGGCTGCCCCGGTCGTGACCAACGCCGCCTCGACGTTGAGCAGTTGGGCAATTTTCTCTCCGACTCGGTCTTGCAAGTCCAACAAATTAACGAAGCTCTGCGATGCCGCAGTCCAGGCCGCGATTACCGCGGGTGGCATCAGCGACCCACCGAGCGTGGTGATAGTCCCCGCCGCGTTGATGATCGGCTGAACGCCCAGAGCTTCATAAACGGAGAGGTGTGAGGGTTCGGTCTCTGTCGCCATCGAGATTTCTCCTGCCAGCCCGGCACTTAACGCGCCCCCTGCTCCCGTCTTGATCATGGTTCGCCGTGTCACGTGGTAAGGACTGTCGCTGCTCATCGCATAGTTCTCCTGACGAGATTCTCCTGACGAGCTGAGGGAGCACCGTGGTTAGAAACCGTGTCACGGACGCTGGGTTTCCGAGGATCGAACGCGTGCGATTTTACTGCGCGTTTTGTTGTCCACAAATAGCACGGGATCGTCGATCTTGTGAAGTTTCTCGTTGGCGGTAGATTGTGGACGAAGTGCGGCTATGCTGATTCGTTTTTCATGCCAGTTTGATGCAGAAGTCGCACGCCGTTTCGGTCGGGAGCCTGTCATCAGCGGAGATTAAGATGTTGAAGTCTATCAGCGTTCGGACCGTGGTATGGAGTGTATTTTGGACGGCACCGTTGCTCGCGGACGAGGGGCTTCGCGAACGGCTCAAAGATGCGAATGGCGCGCGCACCGACGTGTGGGTTTACAACGACATTGGCAAGGCGATGGAACAAGCTCGCCGGGAGAATAAGCCGCTGTTTGTCACGTTCCGCTGTGTTCCTTGCAAGGACTGCGCTGCCTTCGATGCGGACGTTGCCAATGGCAACGAGCGCGTGCGCGCGATCGCCAAAGAGAAGTTTATTTCCGTACGCCAGGTCGAAATGAAGGGGGTCGACTTGTCGTTGTTCCAGTTCGATCACGATCTGAATTGGGCTGGCATGTTTATCAATGCCGATGGCGTCGTTTACGCTCGCTACGGCACGCAAAGCGCCGAAGGGTCTGACGCGTACAATTCGGTCGAGGGCTTGGTTAATACGATGAACCGGGTGCTCGAACTGCATGCCAGCTACCCCAAGAACCTTGGTGAATTGCAGGGCAAACGAGGGGCGACCAAGCCGTTCAAGACGGCGCTTGAGATGCCAGGATTGCAAAATCCGGAGAAGTTCGCCAAACAAACCGCGCGCGGTAACTGCATCCACTGTCACAACATTCACGACGCCGAAAATCTGCACGCAAAACAGTCGAACACATTCACGCAGGATATGCTGTGGCGCTATCCACTGCCGGACAATATTGGACTGAAGATCGATCGGATCAGCGGCCTCAAGATTGCGGAAGTCGTCAGTGCTTCGTCGGCGGCCAAGGCCGGCCTTCATGCCGGTGAGGACGTCGTCCGAATGAACGGTCAGCGGATCACCTCCATCGCCGACATGCAGTGGGTACTGCATCACATCCCAAACGCGGCGGCCGAAGTTGTCGTCGAGGGGAGTAAAAGTGGCACACAGACGTTGTCGCTGCGGGCCGGTTGGAAGAAATACGATATCTCGTGGCGCGGCTCGATGTGGTCACTGTCGCCACGGTTCTCGGTGTGGACGCCGATTCTGTCCGCGGATGAGCGCGACCAACTGGGCATCCCAAAGAGCGACACCGCTTTTCAGGTGAAGTTTATCAACCAGAATATTGCTGGCGGCAAGAACGCTTACGAGGCCGGATTGCGCGAAGGAGATGTCATCGTCGCCGTCGCAGGTCAGCCGCTACAAATGACTCCTCAACAATTCAACACGCAGATCAAATTGAAGTACAAGATAGGAGACGAATTGCCGCTCACCGTCCTCCGCAAAAACAAAACGCGCGAGGAACTGAAGATTAAGTTGGCTGAATAGCCGCATTAGTGCTTTCCGCCGGCAGGTCAGACCGCCTTCGGCGAAAATACCCAATAGGCCGACGTTTTGCGTTGCCGGTTCAATCCGGTTCACCTGCGTGGCAGCATTTCTTTTCAAAGAAATGTGTGTTTGCGGTTTCTTGCACGTAGGCGCAGATGCCGTAAGAACGTATAATCATTCATTAGTTATCTTGTGCAAGGTTCACGGTTGAACCCGTTGCTTTTTCTCTCTCGGCTTTTGGCGTGACGCGCCGGTCCGCCTTCTTGTCCCTAAGAGATTCGAGACTGCAAAGAAAGTCTCGGTCGGCATCTTGCACGCTGAGCGTGATCGTTTCGGTCCGGCAGGTTAGCGTGCGCTTCGAGTTGGACTCGACTTGGGAAGTGGCATCCGAACGGCGGAATGCTAACTTCCGTGCGCAGCGGGTGGTGTGAACTTCGCCCGCAGACCAACTCGCTTAACCCGGAGCCAGCGGCGACGGATTTAATGCCGAAAACGCCGTGGCCGTTGGGTCCAGGCGGAACGATAATGAGTTCTGGAGCCGCGGTTCAAATGCGAGTTCGTAATTTGCCAACCACCGAGAGCGAATGGTGCAGCATGAGTCAAAAGAAGCCGATTCCGGAGACAGTTCAACCGGATGCCAAGATCTGCGCCGTCTGCGGAAAGCGCTCGTATTCACTGGGCGGGGTCCATCCACAGTGTGCGGTGCGTCTGGCTGAGGCTCCTCGCGAACGGCAACTCAAAGCGGCAAAGAAATTGGAAGCCAAGAGCAATCCCCAGGGGAAATCGCTGCGACAATCCTCCTGGAATAAGAAAAAGTGTCCGAAATGCGGTTTGGAACTGCATGTCCGCTGCCGGAACTGCACCTGTGGATACAGCTTCTTCAGCACGTAGCGAACTGTGGCACGTAGCCATCTGTGACTGGCCCCGTCGTCTCCCATTT
>CAZFLF010000137.1:0-10176 GCA_964519825.1 uncultured Pirellulaceae bacterium
AAGGAAACGCATTGAAACAATCAGTTGCGTCTACTTTGGGATCGTGATCGGCCTGTTCCTAACCTATATGTTGGGATTTGCCTTGGAACCGTTGTTCTTGCAGCCAGACCTACAAACGAGCGGCACCAAAAACGCCGTTCAGCTCGTCACTGGAGTCATGCTCTGTTACTTGTGCATTAGTTTTCTGCTGCAGACCCGGGATGACTTTCGATTCATCATTCCGTATGTCGAGTTTTCGAAGGAAGTGAAGGGGGTCAAACCCTATCTGCTCGATACAAGCGTGGTGATCGACGGCCGGATCGCGGATCTCGTTGAGACCCAAATCCTGGACAACCAGCTCGTGATGCCTCGATTTGTACTGGCCGAGCTGCAAGCCATCGCGGATAGCAGCGACAAGCTGCGACGATCGCGCGGTCGGCGGGGCCTCGATATTCTCAATCGCCTGCGCACGAACACGTTGGTGGACTTCCGTATTCACGATCGCGAAATGCCGGATATGGCCGGACAACCGGTCGACATGAAACTCGTACTGCTGGCCAAGCATTTGCAAGGCAAGGTCGTCACTGGCGATTACAACCTGAATAAGATGGCCAAGATTCATGGCGTTGCAGTGATTAATCTGAACGACATCGCCAATTCTCTGAAGCCAGTCTTCCTGCCTGGCGAGCAACTTGAAGTGCGAATCATGAAACCCGGCGAAGAAATGGGGCAAGGCGTCGGGTATCTCGACGATGGCACGATGATCGTCGTTGAGGCGGGACGCGACTACGTGGGCAAAAGTGTGCGGATCGCCGTGACCAGCGTGCTGCAAACCAGCGCCGGGCGCATGATCTTCGGCCGCTATGTTGAGATGGCTTAGCGGCAATCTGCCGCGCTAACGAGGGCGAAGCCGCTTACTCCAGGTCTGGGGGCATCCACGCTGATCGCGTCCGATTTGTGCAACTTTTCGCTGCTCGTGAGAGTAACTTCTTTCGCAACGGTTAATCGAGGATGGCAAACTGCGGTTTTGGTGGTGAAGAGATGACTCATTTCTGCGATGTCCGAACTCCGTCGTGTCTGACCTCGGCCATATCGAAACTCTGCAGTAAGAGCCGCGATACCTGTGGGAATCACATTTCACATCCCTTTGATTGCAGCGAGAACCGCCGGCATTGTCCGACCATGGGCGGTAATGCTCTTGATTGCCGTCACAATGTTTCTGCTGCTCAAGCTTGTGACGCTGGTTCATTTCGAACGCTGCGAAGCTAGAAACGTTTCCGTTGCGGATCGACTTCGTTGGCTATTCACCTGGCCAGGAATGAATGCGCGGCACTTTTTCAGTCTGGAACGGACAGCGTCGAGACCGACGGTTGGCGCATGGATGTGGGCTGTCGGCGAGACGGTCTTCGGTGGGCTGTTATTTAGCTTGGTGGCACCCTGGGTGGTCGTTCGACACGAGCTACTTGGTGGGTGGGTGGCGATGGTCGGTTTGGTGTTTTTCATTCACTTTGGATTGCTGCATTTGACGGTACTCTTTTGGCGTCGCGCGGGTCGGCCGGTGGAGCTGATCATGCGGGCTCCAGTGCTGGCCAAATCGCTGGACGAGTTCTGGAGCCGTCGCTGGAATCTGGCGTTTCGGGATTTTGCACGAACGTTTGTCTTTTGGCCGTTAGCTCGGCGCTTTGGCCCGACAGCCGCAGTGTGGGGTGGCTTTGCGTTTTCAGGACTCGTGCATGACTTAGTGATTTCGGTCCCCGCGCGCGCTGGATACGGGTTGCCAACCGCCTATTTCCTGCTGCAAAGCGCCGGAGTCTTCGCCGAACGGTCCACTTGGGGGCGCAAGATTGGCTTGGGTCGAGGCTGGCGAGGCTGGATGTTTGCCGTGGCGATTACCACCCCCGCGGCATTCTTCCTGTTTCATTCCCCGTTTGTCCGCGCAGTGATCGTGCCGCTCATTCCGTTTCCGTCCCGAGGGTCCGGACCATGAAATTGCTTGAACTTCTGATCGTGATCGGCGGAGTTTTGCATTTTTGCACGCTAATCGGGAGCGCTCAAGTACCGCGCGAGTTGCGCTTTCGGGACGAGTTGCCGAAGCTACCGCCGCTCATGCGTCACTGGATTCTCGTGGCGGGCGGTTACGTGATTCTGTGCATCATCGGGTTCGGGCTCGTGTCGCTTTGCATGCCCCGGCAACTGGCATCCGGGGAACCACTTGCCCGCGCCGTCTGCGCCTTTATTGCTGTGTTTTGGTCGATGCGGCTCTTGATTCAGTTTTTCGTGTTCGACGCGCGGCCGTACTTGCGGAATTGGTTTCTCCGAATCGGCTATCACGGACTGACCGTCGTGTTCACGTACCACGCTCTGGTGTATGGTGCTGCGGCATTTGGGCCCCTCTAGCCAGGGTGCCTTGCGGGAATTTTGGACGGGATCGCGGCCATTCAACTCCCTCCAGAGGTGTGCGCGGGCTGCGCTTGATGGACCCGCCATAGCGCGGTCCAATAATTGCAGCTGATTTCTCATCCGCCACCCGAATTCCCAAAGGTTGAACGCAGTGACAGCTCGCAAACGATTCTGGCCGCGAATCCGCGAGCACCTTTGGCAGCCCAAGGTGGATGATCAAAGGTTGGAACAGTGTTTGATCGAGGTGCGCAAGCAGTTGCCGATTCCCGTGTTCTGGCTATTAGGAAAGGCGCAGTCTGGCAAGACGTCGCTGATCCGTGCTCTTACCGGCAGCACGCGAGCCGAAATCGGCAATGGGTTTCACCCCTGCACACGCACGGCCCAGTTGTTTTCCTACCCACAAGATGATGATTGCCTGCTGAAATTTCTGGATACGCGCGGGCTGGGTGAAGTCGACTACGATCCGGCGGAAGACATCCACGTCTTAGAGGATCAGGCACATCTGATAATCGTGGTGATGAAGGCGCTCGACCACGCTCAACAACATGTGCTCGAACCGCTCACGAAAATCCTCCGAGTCCATCCCCACTGGCCGCTCATTGTGGTGCAGACATCCTTACACGAGGCGTATCGAAGGATCGATGATCCGGGCCGACTATCTGGGCGGCAAGAGGACGGGACCGCGGCCTGTGACCGAACCGAAATCGAAGGGTCAAAGGTGGGATGCCACGTCGTCCCTTATCCCTTTGCCGAGCCCCCCTACCCACCTCAGGTGCCGTCGGATTTGTCTCGCTCTCTGGCGGCTCAGCGCGAATTGTTTCGCAACTACCGCGCTCGGTTCGTGCCGGTCGATTTCACGCTGCCGGAAGATGGCTATAACGTCGAATCCTACGGGCTCGACGCGCTGTGGGCGGCGATCGAAGACGCTCTGCCGCTTGGTCTCCGCGGGATGCTGCAAGACCAGGAGGATGCTCGCCAACCGTTCCGCGACATATTCTTCCGAACGGCACATCCGCACATCTTGTCCTATGCGATTGCGGCCGGCGCTTCAGCCGCCGTACCAGTGCCACTGGTAGACGTGCCGCTCGTCCTATCGATCCAGGCAAAATTATTCCACACTCTCGCGTCGATTTATCACCAACCCATGAACCGGAGACTGATGGCGGAAATTGCGGGGACATTGGGAGTTGGTTATCTCGTTCGGCTGGGGGGACGGGAATTATTGAAGTTCATTCCCGGATTCGGGTCGCTCGTTGCCGGTCTGTACGCGGCGGCCAGCACTTATGCGATGGGCTGTACGCTGTGCACTTACTTCAGCCGCATACAGGACGGCGACGTGCCAGACTCGAAGTGGCTGAAGAAGCTCTATGCCGAGCAGTTAGAAGAAGGGCGGAAGCGACTCGGGCCCTATTTGCAACGTTTGGTGAAATCCCCGCGCGGAGAGTCCGGTGCGGGCATCTCGGCGAAAAGCCCCGGAGCGGAAGAAGCAAGCCGAGAATAGTCTCAACACTCCATGAAGGTTTCCACCACAACCCGCTGGCTGCTGCTCGGTTCGCTGATCATGGCACCCTATGCTGCCATGTTGTTAGCGGGAGCGTTCTGGTTGCATGATCGGGGATGGTTGCTGGTCTGGTTGGCAGCCAATGCCTTCGTAATGCTGCTGGGCTGGTATTTGGCTAAGCGCTGGCGCGCGCAGAACATCGGCGCGTCTCCATCGGTCGGGCAAGTCCAACCAGATCCGCGCTGGACCCCAGCGGGCGAGTCAGCCTGGCGTGACGTTGCGGAGATCGGAACGCGTGTTTCCAGCGCGGACGTGCCACTCGATGATTTCCAGCGACTGTGGGAAATCGTGCGCGAAGTGCTGGAAGTCGTTGCGCGACACTTCCATCCGCGGTCGCGTGCACCGCTGCTTGAGATTCCCGTCCCCTATGTGCTCCGCATCGTCGAGTTGGTTGCAGCTGACCTGCGGGTCGCTTTTTCCGCACACGTACCCGGCGCTCACATCCTCACCTTGCGCGATTTTCAACGGATGAAACGACTCGCGGATGTCAGCCAGCAACTCTATTTTCTCTATCGCATCCTGCGATTGGGGATTAACCCAGTGGCTGCGGTCCTGGGAGAAGCGCGCGAAGCGGCGGGTGACGGAGTGGCACGCGAATCGACCGCCGAAATCAAACGCTGGGCTATCGGGTACGCGATCCAGAAGACGGGCTATTACGCGATTCAACTTTACAGCGGACAGGTAATCCTGTCCGACGTGGAATTTGAGACGTTCCATTCGCGGCGCACGAAACGTGAAGAACAACTTGCGGAACAGCGAGATGCGACGATTATTGCTGAGCCGCTCCGAGTTCTCGTGCTGGGACAAGTCAAGGCGGGAAAGTCGAGCCTGATCAACGCGCTGTTCGGCGCGACGCGCGCTGCCGTGGATGTCGTGCCGCGGACAAGTCAGGTCGATCCCTACGTCCTGGAACGGGACGGCCTCCAGAGGGCCATCATTCTGGATACGGCTGGGTTCGCCACCGGAGCTACACGTGAGAATCCTTTCTCCTTGCACCGTAACGAAGTGCTCAACTCCGATTTGGTGCTGATCGTGTGCTCGGCGGTTTCAGCCGCTCGTGCACCCGACCGGGAATTGCTGAATGATGTACGCACTTTTTTTCAAAACGAACCAAATCGTATCTTGCCGCCAATCCTTGTCGTGTTGACCCACATCGACCAACTGCGCCCCTGGAACGAGTGGCAACCGCCGTACGATTTGACCGGAGGCACGGATGCCAAATCGCGCAACATTGCCGCCGCAATCGAAGCCGTGGCCGCGGACTTGCAAGTACCGGCCGAGCAGGTCATTCCCGTTTGTTTGGCCGAAGGACGCGTCTACAACGTTGACGACGGGCTGATCCCAGCCATCCTGCATTCCATGTCCGCCGCGCAACGAGCCAAGTACCAACGCTGCCTCCGCCAATCTTATGACGATGAGTATTGGCGGCGACTGTGGCAACAAGCGGCTAATTCCGGACGATGGCTGCGTAAGGCAATCCTTGGCACGCGCTCGCAAGATTAGGCGTAGACGATCGGCGGCGCTCCGAAAGCGATTGGCCAAGGTGAGGACTCCGGGTATCTCGGCGAGCCCGTTGACCAGCATGACGCGCGAACTGCCACCTAGGGTGTCTTTCGGCGGCGGAGCGACAGAACATCGTCGAGGTCTTGGTCGGTCTGGCCGCCATCGTCTTTACGGTTCCTTCCAACGCTGTAGACCTTGCAATCCGCTTCGGACGCGACAAAACGGAGTGGCTGACCATCGCAGGGATCGACCAGGACGGCTGGTAGAAACGTCGGGACCAATTCGTTTAGGTTTCGGGGGAAACGCTTCTCGCGCCTCTGAAATTTCTCAACGGCAATCAACGTCCGCACCATCCGACTGTTAGCGGTCTCGCGGGCGGTCGCAATAAACAATGCATCGAACACCGGGACCAAACTACTGGCCACGTGATAACGTACCCTCTGAATTTCACTGCTGCCGATTTTCTTCTTGAGAGTGGAATCAACTGACTGAATCGCATCGAGACCTTCAGGGAATGGCTTACGCGACGCCTCGACTGCTTGGTTCAAGAATTCAAGATAGAAAACTAGATTGTCATCGGTAAACGGGAGGTTAGTGAATTTGATCTCTCGTTCGATCTGCCGGGGATCACGGATAGCGCCCATCCCTAAGATCCGTTCGCCGAGCAAAGCGTTGGTTGGGCCGTGCGATCGTTCGCCCGCAGCAAAACGTTTGGCCAAACCATCCAGTTGTTCATCGGTGAAATGACAAGTGGAGAGCAAGTCGCTTAAGTCAGACGTTGTCACGCTGACAAGCGCGATTCGCACCAATTGCGATACCAAAATCGGTTCGTTCTCAATCGCATCGGCGGCGGCCAGCATCGAGTGCAGGGACTCGACGACCCCGTCCACATTGCCGCGATGAGCCTGCACATGAGCTTCAAGCGACAGTAACCGGACGGCGGTTCGCAATTCTTGGACGTGAGGTAGTTGCGCCTCGATTCCATCTTCGAACTTCACGTCGAACCGCGCGGCACCGTTCTCCACTCGTCCGGCCGCATGCATCTTGTCGAGCGCATCTTGGAACTGATCGAGCAGTTTCGCGGCCTGCACTAGTTGAGCCCACGGCTCTCCTGGCGGTGGAATTTCCCCGGTAGCCGATCCAACGATTGGCAGATCCTTCGTAGCCTGCTCAAAACGTCCGGCTTTCAGCTTGCTGAACGCATCCAGCCACAGTGCCGTGGTATCCACTTTGCCGTCGGGGACGCGGTACATCGCACCCAACTCCGCTGCCGTTGTCGGTTCTCCGGCCCCCCGTATCTTCGCCACCAGCTCATCCACTCGCCGCGCCGCTTGGGATCTCGAAACCATCCACGCGATCGCCGGCAGCGCGACGAAGAACCCCAAAACGACCACACAGCCGCACGGTAGCAACCACCGCGACTTGGTCTGCGGAACCGGGAACTCGTCGACTGTGTGATCGGACGAACTGGTCATTCATTTTCTCCGAGAGCTGTGCCGGACGGACTGAAACTGTGCGCCATTACGCGACACTCTTTCTAGACTTAAACAACTCGACTCACACATCTGCCGACCAAAAACCCGTGTAGTAAAGCAAACCATATGCGGTGTAAAAGAAGACGCAAAGTGTTGCAAACAATCCCAATCCGTGAATGGCCGCTAGCCATAGCCCACGCCTGCCGCGAGTCCAGATCAAGTAAACGGGAGCAGCGATTGGCCAACTAATCAAAAAGAGGAATTGCACAATGTGGAGCATGGGGTGATTACGAATTCGCGAGTCCAAAACGGCCCACATCGTAACCGCGGTTGCAATAAGTAATGTAAACAGGAAATAGAGTCCGCCGTTCTCTGGAATTACGACCTGTACGGTGCCCGAACAAGCCACGAGTACATACAGACTCACAATGCACTGTGATCGATAGTCACGCGGCGGACGGGTCCGATGCGAGGACTCGGGAACAGATCCGAATACGTCCATTACTGTGCGCGCCTAACGTTGATCCCAGTGAGTGACTCTGAACTGGAACCCGCTATCTGCATTTCTACCTGGCGACGAGGCAGAGCGTTAAAGTCCGCGGGGACTTCGGCGCGTCGCAAGCTGTGAAACCGGGCAGTATAAAACGGGACGATGGCTTCCCGACTATTCATGCGGCGCTGATTTGGATTGTAGCTTAGTGCCACAGTCCGGACAGAAACTTGATTCCTCTTGCCAATCTGCGATTACCACGGGCATTCCGGTACCCGAAGCATCATCGACTTCGAGCTGAGTATGCGTCGCGGGTTTCCATGCTCCGCATCCGGGGCACCATTTCTTTATGGCCTTGCCGCACGCGGGGCAGAAAGTTGTTTCGGGAACGGTTGCGCCGCAATGAATGCATGAAAGGTGGTTTTGCATTTTTTCTACTTGCAGGTACCAACGACGCGACGCTGCCCTAAGTTTACCGACTCACTTCTTCCGTGTGTGCTTGAGAAATAGCCTCCGGCAGCTCCGAATTCAATCTTCCAGTCGTAACCGTTGGACATCACGACGAAGTTGCCAACATTTGCCTTTTGCAGAAAGCACTTTAGCCAATGGGATTCTTTGTCCGGAAAGAACGATTCAATGCCAGGATGAATTAGAACGAATTGCGGTCGGATGGAGTCAAACGTCGATTGCGAATACGTAACAGCCTGCCATGCGACTTGAAGCCCTTTTTTCTTTGGGTCTTTGAAGTTGGCCGACTTGACTTCAATTCCGAACCACTTGTCGTCAAAGCCGCGTTCAATCAACAGGGCTTTCGGGTAGACGAAAAAGTCAATGTAAACGAGTGTCCGATCGACGAGGAAAACGCCTTCGACTTCTTCGCGATACTCGAACGACGGTGCCAGCACCGACCGAAGGCGAGACTTTAGAGCTTGTTCGTCCATGTGATTCTCAGCCATCGAACGTATTGCGATCTATCCGGCGGGGCATCCGAGCATCCAATTTCAAAAGCCGAGCCAGCGCCGCTCGGATTGATCGCCTTATTCGGCGATCACGGTTTATGCTCAGCGAAGTTGCCCTCGCCGATCAAGTTCAGCGTGTAATCTTCAAGCCCAGCCGCCGTGTGAAACATTTTCAGTACCTGTTCCACGTCATCGAGAACTCGTTGTACCGCATCGTCAGACCAGAACTTGCGAAGCCACTCGGGATCAAGACTTTCCTTCCGCGACGGACCTCCTTCGACGTAGTCGTACCCTAAATCTTCGGAGTACGTTTTCCCATGCGCAAGTTTGTCGCGGAACTTGAATAGTTCTATTACCGTTTGGAAAGGCCGACACGACTTATCGATTCTAAGGCTAAGTTCCTGTGCAACCCGTTCAAACTTGTCTCGCCAACGCAGCGTCGGCTCGATTGCAATCCAATTCGGCACAGCCGATTCAGCAACGTGATTCAGGTGTGCCTCGATCGTCAATGCGGAAAACAAGACGGCAGAAATCCGATGGTAGTTGGAGCCTTCGGACACGCTTTTGGCCGTGTCAAATGCATTCCATGCAGCTTGGCGAAGGTAAGCAAACGTGTAGAAGTTTGCCGTGCCTTCCATCCTTCGGATCCGTTTGTCCATTTGATTGCTCGCGGAACGACGGCGTTGACCGGGCGGCGGCCAGTAAGCTATCCATTTGATACCCGGTATGGGTTGATGTGCGCCGCCTCAAGTACCGCGAGAACGTCGCAGCCCGTAACCAGGCAGCGGTGCGCGTACCTCTCACCCAATGCGTCACGGAATTGCTGTTGTCCTCGCCGTTCGCGGATTTGTCGCTCGACAACTTGTCGCCGGTCACCGTCTTGTGGAACGTAGGTCGCATCGTGGAGTGCTTCTTCGTCGGAGAGTCGGATCGGCACTAAAGGCTCTAACTTCGCAAGATCCTCCACGCCCCGGCGGTTTCGAAGAGCCGTCTCTACCTGAGGAGGCATTTCCGGTGAGGAAACCAAGCGACGCATAGCGCGGATTCTGTTGGCGATCTCGTCGTCAATGTGAATCGATCGAAATCCTCGAAAATTAACGTATGGGCGCCCCATTCGTCGCGAGTGATTGCCGCCTTCAATTCGGCAATGGTAATTGGGGGGGCAAAAGATGCACGCCATTGAACGTCGCAAATGAATTTCCACTTGTCGTCCGGTTTTGCGGATGAACAGATTGCCCATTCATAACAAACTCCGAGCGTCGCGACGTACACCAGCGCTGTGTCGCCCGATTTTGCGTCACTACTGCAACTCCACGACTCATTCCCCGAGCTATCAACTTTTTTCGGGGCGAATTCGGGTTTGGTAACGAAAAGGAATGTTGCCATATGCTGAAGCTGACTTGATTGGCCCAAACGTCCGATTCACTCGGCACGCGCCAAGGAGTCATCCATTGCCAAACCGCCCGGTCGCGTGCTCAGGTGCAATTGTTTGTTCGGTCTTTGCCTGCCTCGATATCGAACGCATTGGCATTGAAACGTAGTTGCGACCGGAGGACTCCGCGGTCTTCCGCAGCGATGCAAAAATGCGGTCGATATCATTTCCACAATCTGCCGCTAGCGCGCGTCGAATTGTCCGGATCTCTTCGGTAATGGTGTCCAACATTTCATCAGGCTCCCATCAGTTCGTCGGGCGTGCAGATTTTTGGTGGTTCGCAACCGAAGTCACGACAGATCTGTTCAATTAAATCTCGTGTCGTTGCGTTCGCGATGTGCTTGAAATTCCATGTCACCAAATATTCTACCCCGTTT
>CAZFLF010000138.1:0-10175 GCA_964519825.1 uncultured Pirellulaceae bacterium
TCTTATTCGATCGGTTCTACGGCGCGCAATTGGGCGGGCAGGCCGTCGAGATGTTGCTGGAAGGTCGAATCAACGGCGTGTCGATTCTGATGTGGAATCGCGAGCGAGGCTTCCACGTCGCCGGGTGCGAGGCGCACGACTTCCGAGATCGGTGGAGTTTGATCCACCCGCGGCAAATGCATCCCTGCTTTTACGACAGCGAGAATCTGAAATTGTCCCAGATGGGCATCGAATACCTGTTGCCGATTTTCACGAATGCCATTGGCCAGGACGACATGGAAGACGTACGCCGCACGCTGTTCGCGGCCGGCAATCTGACGCAGCCGTTTCACTCGGTGAATGTGGACATCAACAAGCGGATCTGTTATCTGGAGTGAGTGCCATGACGGTCGAATCTTCTGTAGCCGATTCGCGTTCCAGGGTGGAGAATCAATCGTCGAATACTCATCGCACGTCGTTCCAGTCCGCGCCTTTACTCGATGCATCGACCAACCGAATCGAAGCCCGTATGACGGAAATTGACCAGCAAGTGCAGACCGGACTGAGCGAGGACATTCACTTTCTGGGCGACTTGTTGGGAAGCATCATACGGCAGCTGGCGGGCGAGCACGCCTGTGAATTGAAAGAAGAAGTTCTTGCCGCCGCCAAAGCGCTGCGTGCCCAGCCTTCTGTCGATGCCGCGCGGGAGTTGTGCGATCGATTGGACCAGCTTGAAGTACCGGAGTTGCGGATGCTGATTCGGACCTTCAGCATCTATTTCGATCTGGTCAACCTGGCCGAGCAGCAGGCCCGCGTGCGCGCCAATCGCCTGCGAACGCTCAGGCTTGCGCCGCAACCGCTGGAAGAAAGTCCCGAAGCGGCGCTGCGTCTATTGCGTGAGAAAGGCTGCTCTGCCGAGCAAGTTGCCGAATTGCTGAGTCGGGCCTCCATCGGCTGCGTCTTCACCGCCCACCCCAGCGAGGCCCGCCGACGCACCGTGCTCGAGAAACTCACCTCCATCTCCGCTCAACTTGACCGGCTCGAGTATACGCACTTGCTCCCCAGCGAACGTGAAGAGTCGGTTGCCGCGATCGCCGAGGAACTGGAAACAATGTGGCTGACAAGTTCCATCCGCGCCGACCGGCCGAGCGTACTCGACGAAGTCCGCCAGGGCCTGGAACTGATCGAAAATAGCCTCCTCGAAGTCGTGCCGCGCGTTTATCGGCAGCTTGAGGCAGCGCTTACGCGTGCCTACCCGGAGTTGCAGCCCAGCCCCCCGCCGTCCGGTGAAGCTGTGTCACCGGTCTCCTATCGCGTGCCGACACTGTTGCGATTTGGCTCGTGGATCGGTGGCGACCGCGACGGTAATCCATTCGTCACGCACGACGTGACGGCTGAAGCGGTCCGGACACAGCAAGAGGTGCTGCTACGGCATTATCTGAAACTAGTGCATCAACTCGGCATGCAGCTTAGCCATTCCCATCAGTTCGTCCGGCTCGGCCCGGAATTCGAGACTGCGTTGGAACGGGACGCAGCATTGCTCAATTCGCGAACTGGCGTCGGGGAATCGCCGGCTCGCCGCTCGCGGAATTCGCGAGCCGACGAACCGTATCGCGTCAAATGCCGCTACATCGCCCTGAAGCTCCGCCGAACGCTGGAATACTTGCGCTCGCTCCGCCCAACCTGGAGCGAGGAATCTCCCCAATTGCCGTCCGGCGTTTACACGCATCGACAGCAATTGCAGGACGATTTGGAGGCCATCGCCACCGATCTCCAGCGAGCCGGCGCGGTGTTGGCCACTCAGGGAACAGTGCGCAACTTGATCCGGCTGGTGCAGGTCTTCGGCATTCACATGCTGACACTCGACGTTCGCCAGCACAGTGGCCGGCATGCCTCGGCCATCGACGAAATCGTGGCTTGGTGCGGTATCAGCTCGCGGTACGCCAAGCTCTCTCCGAACGAGCGATTTGATTTCCTGACGCACGAACTGGGGCAGCGCCGTCCGTTGGTTCCCACACAATTGCCGTTTTCGCCCGAGACCAACGAGGTCGTGCAGACTTTCCGCACGATCGCCACGCTGCTTGAGCAGCAATGCCCCGAAGCGATTGAGACGTATATCATCAGCGGCGCGACCGATCCCGCGCATCTGCTGGAAGTGTTGCTGCTGGCCCGCGAGGCGCGGCTGTTTCAGCCCGAGAGCGGCGTCAGCCGGTTGAACATCGTGCCGCTGTTTGAGTCACTGGAAGCGTTGAACGGAGCGTCGACGATTATCAACCGTCTGCTGGGTTCGCCGCTTTATCGGCGTCACGTGGAGCTCCGGGACAACGTACAAGAGGTCATGATCGGCTACTCCGACAGCAACAAGGAGAGCTGGATTTTGCAATCGACCTGGAGCTTGTACCGCGCGCAGCGCGCGCTCGGCGAGACGCAGCGCCGAACCGGAGTGGCCGTGCAGATTTTTCACGGTCGCGGCGGCGCGATCGGTCGCGGCGGGGGGCCGGCCAACCGCGCCATTCTAGCGCAACCGTCGGGAACCGTTGGCGGACGTCTACGCATCACCGAACAGGGCGAAGTCATCGCCGATCGTTACGGCCACAAGGCCATCGCCGAGCGGCACCTCGGCCAGTTGATCAACGCCGTGCTCCGCAGCAGTTTTGCCGTCGATGCCGACCGGCCCGAGCCAGGCTGGGAACGGCTCGTCGAGCGTCTGGCCGAGCGAGCGTGCCGCCAGTACCGCGCACTGGTCTACGATACACCGGAATTCTTAAGCTATTTTGAGCAGGCCACGCCCCTCAATGAAATCGGCAGCTTGAAGCTCGCTTCGCGACCCGCACGCCGCAACAACCTCCAAGGACTCGACCAGTTGCGGGCCATTCCCTGGGTCTTCAGTTGGATGCAAAGCCGACACACTTTGCCTGGCTGGTATGGGCTGGGCAGCGCCATCACTGAGCATCTGGCCGAAAACCCAGAAGACGGTCCGACGCTCAAAGCGATGTACTGCAACTGGCTGTTCTGGCGAACGCTCATTGACAACTCGCAAATGATCCTGGCCAAGGCCGATCTGGTTATCGCTCGGCTGTACGCCGACCTGGTCGAAGATAAAGAAATAGGAACGACGATTTTCAAACGCATCGCCGCCGAGTACCGGCGAACCGTCGACGTCATCCTCGAGATCACCGGTCAGTCGGAACTGCTCGAGCGCTCGCCAGTCTTGCTGCATTCCATTGAGCGGCGCAACCCCTACGTCGACCCCTTGAGTTTTATCCAACTCGTGTTGCTTCGACGGCTACGCTCGGGCGTCGAACCGCGCGATGAGCTGCTAACCGCCGTGCTGGAGAGCATCAACGGCATCGCCGCCGGGTTGAAGAATACCGGCTAGGAGATCGTCGACAGGAAAATAATGGACAGGAAGATGCTGCTTTACCTTCCTGTCCTCCATTTTCCTGTCGTAGTTTAGTTGGGTCGTCATTCGTGACGCAGTGCTTCGATCGGCTCCATGAGCGCGGCGCGGCGGGCGGGATACATGCCGAAGATCACGCCCACACCGATCGAGACGGCAAACGCAAGCACCGGCGACCACGGACGCAAAATCGTCGGCAACGCAAACACGCGGGTGACCAGGACGGACAGCACGATTCCCGTGACGACCCCCAGCACGCCTCCGCCGCCGGAGAGGACGATGGTTTCCACCAGGAATTGCGACAGGATGTCCCGCCGATTGGCACCGAGCGCCCGGCGGATGCCAATCTCGCCCGTCCGCTCGCTGACCGTGGCCAACATGATGTTCATGATGCCGATGCCTCCGACGACCAGCGAAATGGACGCGATCGCGCCCAGCACGTAGGCGAATGTACGTTGCACCTCTTCGGTCCGCTCCAGCAGGTCGAGCGGCACGGTCAGCGTGTAGTCTTCCTTCTTGTGAAACTGTTTTAGCAACCCCTCGATAATTTTGGCGGTCGGGCGGACGTGCACGGTGTCGTCGACGGCCACGGTGATTTGGCTCATCTCCAACCGCTCGGCTTCAAAGGTGCCGGCTCGTTCGTAGATCAGCACTTTGCCGAACCGCATGCCGTCGGTGGCAAATGGGATGTAAACGTCGCGATTGTAATCTTGCGCCGCGAAGCTGCTGCCGACTCCGGCAGAGGATGCTCGCGGTTCGGTCACACCGACGACCTGGTAGAAATGCTGCTCGCCGATGCGGACCGTTCGGCCAAGCGGATCTTCCAGGGGAAAGAGTGTCGCGGCGGACTCAGCCGCGAGCACGCAGACGTTGGCCAGCCGGTCGTTGTCCAGTTCGCTAAGGAACCGGCCCTTGCTAAGCCGCAAGCCGTTCATCGTCCAATAGTTCGGCATCACGCCGACGACTCGAGCTTCCAACTTGTGGTCCAGGTGACGCACCTCTTTGCGGAACTCCCGCAAGGGCGTGACGGAAACGACCGACGGAATCGTTTCGTCGATGCGTTCCAGGTCGTATCGTGTCAGACCATAACTCAGAATCTCTTCGGTCTCTTGCGAGTCTCGTGCCGGTTTAACACTGCGCACGATGATATTGGTCGCTCCCAACTGTTTGATCTGGCGTACGGCCTCGTAGCGCGCGGCCTCCGCCACGGCCAGCATCACAATTACAGACGCCACGCCCAAAACAATACCCATCGTGGCAAGCACGGAGCGGAGCTTGTGCACCCCCAAACTTTTCAGGCCAAGCCGAAATGTGCGGGCGAAGGACGACAGCATCGGTGGATTACGGTGCGTTTGCGGAAAGTGAGCCGGGACTGGCGGGGGTTGCGGGCCGCGCGTCCGTCTTCAATGGCGCGGAGCTGTCCGTTTTGGCCTTACCGGGTTCCGCGGCGACTCGGTCGAGTGCGTCGAGCGTAACGCGTTCGCCTTCGGTCAGTCCGTGCTTGATCTCGACGAACTTCTCGTTGTTCTCTCCGATGGACACGAGCCGGGGTTCCACGGACTGGCGTTTGACCACGAAGCTGGAGTGCTTCCTGTCTTTCTCGGCGACGGACTGGATCGGAACGATCAGCACGTCCCGCAGATGGTTGACGAGGATTTTCACTTCAGCGGTCATGCCGGGCCGCAAGCCGGCGTCGGTGGGCAAGTCGCCGACCTTGACGATCGTCTCATACTCTTTGACTCCTCGCTGATCCCAATAGCCGCGGGACTCGGCCAGAGTCGCGACTCGCTCGACGACGCCGTGCAGCACGGCGTCGGGATAGGCGTCGACGCGCAGTTCCGCCTGCTGGCCAACTCGGACCTTGTTCACGAGCGACTCGTGAATCTTTACCTTGACTTGCATCTGCTTCAGATCAGGCAAGCTGAACAACGGCCGTTGGAAGGTCACGACACCACCCGCCTGAATGCGACTGGATGTGTCCCACGGGCGACTCTTGTCGTACACCAGGATGCCGTCTTGCGGAGCAGCGACGGTACAGCGTTCGAGCTGCTGTCGTAGTTTCTCCAAGAATGATTTCTCGATGGCCGCTGTGTCACGAGCGCCGAGAAAATCCGACTGCGCCTTGGCGACCGTTGACGCCTGGCTCCGCTTGGTACGCTCCAATTCACGCACGGTCTCGTCCGACTTGGCGGTCAGTTCTACCACCTGTCGTTCGAAGGTGAACTCATTGAGCACGCTGAGCTTCCCCTTGGCGATCTTCAGTGTGTTCGCCGCATTTGTCACGGTGCCGCGATCGGCCTCGACTTCGGCGGAGCTTACGTAACCTTTGCGGAACATGCGCTGCGCATGCGCCAGGACCTCCTCCGATCGCGTTAGAGCTACTCCAGCCAGCACGATCTCTCCTTCGAGGCCGAGTTTTTCTTGCGGGTAGTCTCCTTGCTGATATTTGCGGAGATCGATCTTGGCGAGTCGCAGTGCGAGGTCCGCCTTGCCGATTTCACTTTCGGACGTGTTTTTGGCGACGGCGAGATCTTCCTCAGCGGCCTGGGCCTTAGATTGTGCGGTTCGCCACTTGACTTCCTGCTCGGCGTGCGAGCGGCTGAGCTTCTCGGTATCGAAACGGATCACCACTTGTCCTTTGGACACGTGGCTCCCTTCGGGGATCGCCTCGGTGATGCGAATTTGCTCCCCTTCCACTTCGCAGCGCACTTCGACCGTCTTGGAACTCTCCAGCTCGCCACTCTCCGTCACAGTGATGGGCAATTCCGAGCGGATGACCGTAGCGGTAATCTCAACCGGCAGCGAGTTGTCGCCCCACGTCCCCAGGCCAATGCCCGCAGTTAACAGTGCGATACCGCCAACCGCTGCCAGCAGCAGCTTCCACACGAGGCCGCGCAAACCCAGCCGCTCGACCCGCGGGCCACCTGCGTTAGGCTCACTGAGAGATCCCTCGTTGGGCCGCGTGACAGCGACCACGTTTGCGGCCGTGGAGCGAACCGTCGGCAAAGAATGTTGCAGTGCGTCGTGTTGCATCAAACCAACTCTAAAGCCCGTTTGGCCCGAGTATGCCTCTGGCGGCGTGGAGGGTCAATGATTCCAGAACTTTGGTAGTGTTCTACGATTGCGTTGCTGGCCGCGATCGCGTTCACGGCGTCTCGAACAGCATTAATTTGCCGCAGCCAAGCTAGAGACTATAACGACAGTGGCCTCGTCAGCGCACGCGGAAAAGCACTACAAATAGAAATAAATCGGGGATTCGGCTGAGGACTTTGGAATAAAGGCTGCCGCAGCCAATTCGGAGACCGAACCATTGCTTCGGGATCCTGCAAGCGTGGAAGGTCAATGATTCGCCAGAAGAGGCGTTGGGGCGCATGTCATTGAGTTGCCTCACAGCAATTTCCTTTTTTCCCTCGGGGCTATACCTGCAAGGACTTCGCCCAATTCTCGAACCCGATTGGCTGCCAATCTAGTCGGCCACCAAAGACCGCCTGATACCTTTGTCCAGCTTCGTGTGCTTGAATCGGAACCGGGCCGTCCTTGGAATGCTCCACAATTGTAATTCTCGGTCCTTTGTCCCTAGCGAGGCCGCGCTTGAGCAGGTAGATGACGTCGATGTCGTCCCAGGGAAGGCTATAGCCGATGAATACTACTCGGTCGGCCTCGCGAAGTGCCCGCTCGGCCTGATACCAGAGTGAGGCTATATGTGGGTTACGGTAGTCTTTGAAGCTCGTCGGTGTGATCAAGACGGCGCGGAAAGCTGACTTACAGTCGGGGCAGCGAAGCACCTGTTGCTCCAGTCTCGCAACAAAGTCGGGGCTGGCTAGGGTCGCCATGAGGCGAAGCCCCGCCTTGCGAAGGCGACCTTTCTCGTCCAAGCCAAGCTCAAGCCGCTGGCAAGTTGGACAGTAAAGCCAGTGCATCGATCCGTGGAGCTTGAAGAGTCGGCCGAATTTCTGTGCCTCGTGATAGCCTGGCGTGCGGATGTCACAGCCGTAGTCGGGCAGACCGCCGCCGTCAACCTCGATCATCGCGTAATCGATCCGGAGGTCATAGTTGAATGAAATGATCGTTGGCCAGTGTTGTGTGCGGTCGCGAATGTGCGCGAGCATATCTTCGTGGCATCGGATGTCCCATGACCCCCGCTTCCGCATCGAATGTGCAATCCCTTTGAAAACTGCATACTCAGCTTGGCGGCGTATCTGGCGAAGCGCCTGCGTCGGCCATTCCTTTCCCAGATCGTGTTCGCGGTCGATGGCCGTGTCGATCAGGCTGAGGAGAGTTGGAAGCGGCGGATAGACTTGGGCCTTTCGGCGAATTCCCTTTGGCACACCGAAGAGCTTAATGAGCAACTCGTTGAGCAGCTCGAGCCTTTTTCCCTTGGTCGCCTCGAATGCCTTGGGAAGAATCTCGTTTGTGAGTGGCCCATCGCAAGCCTTGGTAGCTCCTGCACCGAGAATGACCACCACTCGCTCGTTTTTCTTGAATGGAGGCGTGCGGGCGGGTTTGAATTCCCGCGGCGTAGTCGTGTTGCGTTTGGCCACTGCGGCCCTCGGCTCGGCTGGGAAATCCTAGGAGAAGCTCTTTTGAGGTATCTGGCACGCGGAGGCGACTCTGGCCGACTCGTCATCCTTTCGCTCGTGCGTCAACTGCTACCATGACTGAAAGAGAGACAGAATAACAGGGAGAAAAGTGAAAAGCGCCACGATTGCAAGGATCACAAGTGCCAGAAGTGCCAGAAGTCCCAAAGTTATGATGAATAAGAATTTCAAAAAATGATGAATTGTCCCAAAGCTTCGCCGCATCTCAGGGAATAATTCCGCAACCATTAATTGACCATCGACGTAAACCTCAGCCGTCCAATTCGGAGCGGCAAAGCACTTCCACGATGGCATCATGTCAAGCTTCACCTCGACTAAATGCCTTTCCGATTGGCCCACTTCAAATTGCCTTGTCCCACGTACGGACATACTCTTTAGTCGCAATACTTCAACATCGTCAACGGCATACACTTCGGTGCCAAATTGTGACAAGAAAACTTCAACGACATGCCGCTCAGATGTTCCTACTTCAAAAACGGCGCGCCGAGGTGGTCGCTTTTTACGACGAACCGATTCTGGAGAAGCGTATGGATTTGCAACGGGCATCAGAATGAATCCGATGGCTCACAGGATTGTCTGCTCAACGCCAGTGCCACTCACATAGTGGATTTGTTCGATGAACTGCCCTTCGCCTCTTACCGCATTCGACTCCGGCGCGAGGCTTTCTGAACGGCTTCAATGGTGAATCCTCCGACCATGTTCCCCTGGGAGTCGATGTAACACCAATCATTCAGGTCCTCCACTCGCACAGACACTTTCGAGCCAAGTTTCAATGAGCCCAAGTTACTCGGATCATTGGCCAGTTGTCCGTACACGTGGTCGCCTTCAAGGGCGGTTACAGAGATCCAAATGAACTCTGTATTGCCCGCATGCGTGACCGGCGCCTTGACGGAAAAGTTCTCGCCAGCGCGGGCTTCATACGCTGCGACGAACTTCGGCCATCCTTGGCGCGCATTTTCCACCGCTTGTTTCATCAGCGGCTCGTCGGAGGAGAATTCGATGATCGGCAACGTCAACGTTTCCTGTAAGGCCTTGAGGGGGTCGTGAGACCGAAGCGCCATCTCAGTGTCCTCGTTGATCGGATACGCCAACTCGGAGTCCGGCAAGAAGATCAGCAAGCAGTTCTCGTCCAATAATTCCACGAATAGCTTCCCCAGTCGCCGATACCAATCGAGAACGACTTCCTTGGAAGTCGTGCCGTCGACCCCCATGGCGTCGCAGGAAAACCACGCATGATGCTGGAGGAAGAGAGAGCGAACGCGCAAATCCTCGATGCCCTCCGCCGTCTTCTCGAGGTCGTTGGTATAGGGCCTCGGGAAACTGTTGATCAGGAACATTCGACCGTCGTGCATGATCGTGTTCATTACATCAACGCCGGCCACAAAACCATCGGCTCCTTCCGACGCACCGTCGCCCAGATCGGCCTTCCAGGCCTTCCCTGCTATCTTGGCCAAAACTGCTGGATCAAAGGTGACCGGCTCGCGCACCAGTGCAACAAACGAGATTAGTCGAGACCGGTTTCGCGGCCGCATCCGCCAATAGAATAAGACACCGACCAGCGTCACGATCACACCGATTGCTGCGAGCCATATCATTTACTCATCTCCTGAGACCTAACGTATTGCGAACTAACAAGCCTGTTGCAAGTGAGTAGCGGAAACGTCGGGTAATCATAAGTAGTTTTCGCCTCAGCGCTCGTCGGTTCGGCAGCTTCACGACCCTTGCATGAGTCGCATCGCCTTCAGGATGGCCAGACAACTTGGCCCATGTGTGATCTCACTGTCCATGACTTTCCGTACGGCCTCATCCAGCGTCATCTTCACACAACGAATCTCCTCGGTTCCTTCCTGATTAGGATCACCGAAGGTCAGTTTTCGGGCCAGAAATAGTTGTGTGGGTGAGACTACGCCGGCAGTGAAGGGATCGCACTGTCCCATGTGAATCCATTCATCAGCCTTGATCCCGAGTTCCTCTTGTAGTTCGCGTTTAGCAGTCGTCAGCGCATCCTCGGTCGGTTCGATGCCGCCGCTCACAGACTCGATTGTGATTCGACCGACATTCTAACGATCTAATTTGCGCTCCGTCCACTTTGGGCTGGTTCTGACGCCGACCTCGATCTGCGCGGAATGATCGCTGCAACTGCATCGTTGATGCCCAATTAGCCGCCAGGTGCGGATTTGTGAGCTACGCTTACCAAT
>CAZFLF010000139.1:0-10170 GCA_964519825.1 uncultured Pirellulaceae bacterium
CTGGGTGATGTGTTCGACATGCTTCACCGTCCCCCAATGGGCCGTTTTCGAATCCGTGAAGAGAACATAGGTGACCTTCATGTCGTCGGTTGGCTTTTGCTTCTTCATGTTCTGTCGGAACTCGTCGATTTTGCCGGTTCGACGTTCCGCCATGAACAGCTCCAGTTCCCATTCTTTCGTCGGGTCGGCGACCTGCATGAGGACTTGCCCCGTTTCCACGGTCCGATTCAACAACGACCGTTCCACGTCCCAGGACAATAGCACGATGCCGTCGATGGGGCTTTTGATCTGCAATCGCTCCTTCTTTTTCTGCAACAAGTCGAGCTGGCGTTCAAAACTTTGCATGCGGGCCATCAAGTTGCGGATCTCGCCGCCCAGCTTGACTCGTTCATCCTCCGTTGCAATTGGGTTGTTTTGCACTTTTTGCAATCCCACACGCGCCGAATCATATTGCTCGCGGGTCGCCTGCAATTGTCCGATCACGTCTTGAAGCTGCACGTCGAGGTCGGTGTTACGTAACGTTACGAGCACGTCCCCTGCCTTCACCTTGGCCAGGTCCCGCACCTTGACCCCTTCAATCGTGCCGCCGTAATCGACGAACACTTCGCGTCGTGTGGAGGGCTGTAAGGCCCCCTTGGCTTTCAGATAGAAGTCCTTGGGGACAAACGTCAGCACGATCAGGGCGGTCAACACTGTGGCCGTAATGGCCAACGTCTTCGGAAGGGTTCGCGCCTGGATAATCCACGACGCGCGTCCGATCGCTCGCCAAACCGGCATCAGAAACAAATTCGAATGGTCCATCGAGTTGGCAATCGCGCGGGCGCTGTGCTCGTAAACCAAATCGAGCCGCGGCGCGATCAACGCACGAGGCAGATCGCTTTCGATCTGTTCGACAATTAGCGCACCAATGACTTCGCCGAGATGATCGTGTTCACGCTCGACCCGTCCCGCAGATGCGTCACGGGAGGCTTGATCCGCGCTTTTCGGCTTGTGCAGCGGCAGCACGGCGATGGTCTTGGCATACGATTCGTCGACGTAATTTTCGATCGCTTTTTCGATCTGCGGCGGCAGGTCTTCGGTGCTCCCCTCGTACCAAAGCGGCTCACCAGTGGCCACGACGCGTGTGGCAAGATTCGCCAATGCCGTCGCAATGTTGGACCGATTTTCAATCGCATCCTGGCCGCTGATTGCTTCGATCGTGCACTTGCGCCCCTTCTTGATTGCCACACAGACTCGGTCGCAACCAATCAGGCGGCGCCCCTCATTGGCCACGGCATAAGCGGTCTCGCGCAGATCAAGACTTTCGTGGACGATGCGCGAGAACTGGTCCGCATGCGCCCAGAGTGAATGCCGATCGCTGAACTGCCGCAGCTTCTGCGTCTTCAGCCATTCCCCAGCCAACTCACACATCTGCTGCAAAAAGCGAAGGTAACCGCGCTGAGTGTTGGGCGGCGAATCGCCACGCTGGAATATCTCCACGATTCCTTCCACCTGACCGTCGCTGCGCAGCGGACACAAGACCAGCAAAAACCGAGTCGGGTTGGAGCCCCCCCGTTCATCGGAAGCGCCCGACAACGGTGGCACCAGCAGACCTTCGTCAGTCGTCATGACTTGGTCGAGCAAGCGAAAATGCTTCGTGGCGTCGTCGGACGCGTTGTCCAACAACCCTTGGCTGATGTTGATTTGATAGGTGAGCTGCAGTCGGCGCCCTTCGGCCATCATCCACACCGCGCCCCCCACCGCGGCCAGCGCGGATACGATCCGCTGCAGAAACGCCGCGTAATACTCCTCGGGTCCGATTTCGCTTTTGGACAGCTGCGAGATCTCGCTGACCAACGTGCGAATCTGTTGTTTTGTCTGTTCGATCGATTCTTGGGTGGGACGTGATTCTTGACTCGACATGGTCATTTGAATCTTTTTGAAAGGTGACGATGCGACACTTCAGACGCTCAACGCACCAGCTGCGTTCCACTCTAAATATCGAGGCCTCGACCTCAATGCTTGCGTGATCGCGATCGGACAAATACCGCGAATTGCTGCGAGAAGTCACCGGTTATAACGGTCATGCGGCAATCTTGCGAATAACGTTTGTTCCAGCCGACTTGTTCCTCGCGGGCAACATGTTCATACTTTAAGTATAAACGTTACACCCGTCAAGAATGCGGCCCCGCGAAAAGCTCGACGACCTTCGGAGAGAAGGCTAACATGGGAAGGAACTCCCAACTCCGGCGACCGTTCTTACCTTATGAAGAATAGATCGCGAAAACGAACGTTGTCGTTTGAACGGCTGGAAACGAAAGCCACTCCGGCCGCTTTGTTGGTAGCGCTTGCGCCGCTGGATGAAGCCACTCACGAACGCGTGGAGACCATTGCTCAAGACACATCGGCCTCACTTGTCGTAGTTGACATATCGGCAAACTGGCAATTCTGCCACTCCGTGGTCACCTTGCTGCAATTCGTCGATGAGCATACGGATCCCGAGGCCCGCGAGTCGGCTGTCTGCTCTTCACCAACCTGGGATCAGTGTCACAGCGCGGATGAAATGATGAAGCTTCAAGATCGCGACCTGCGTGCGCTCGTGATGGCGGATGGATTGGATTCATCCGCCGAGACCTGGAGTAATCGATAACTTTGACGGCAGTTCTGAAGCATGACCACCTCGACAATTTTTGAAGAGCTAATCGCAAACGTTGGCAGCAACCAGCGGACGGAGTTTCGTGCTCACTATCGAGCACTGAATCAGCTGCCGAAGGCCGACATCGACTTGCAGCAATTCCTCGACGAGTTCTTGCGGCACTTGGTGCAACTGTACGCCGCCACCGCGGGTGCAATTTGGTTTCGATCGCCCGATGCAGCGACGCTTTCGGCAAAGGCTCGCGTCGGTTTCGATCGGCTGGGACTGAACGGTGAGTTCGCGGCGCCACACGATCGGCTCCTGCAGTTCGCCCTGTCCAAATCCAAATCATTTCTGATCAAGCCGTACTCGGCACCGGAGAAGCACACGACGGTAAGCAATCCGACGGATTCCTTCGTAGTCCTTGGTCCAGTCGATCATCACGGCGATCGAATCGCCGTCGTTGAAATGTTTCTGGGACCGACTCCGACGCGCGGGCGCACGGCCGCGGAACGCAACCGTTACTTGCTGTGGCTGGATTATTTACTGGGATTCTTTTGTCGCGGGATTGAAGCTCGATTGCTGAAGAAATCGGCGCCCCTGTCGCCGGCGCTGGAGCAGCTCACTGCAGCGGCAAACAACGCATCCGCTTTGCAAGCGACCATTCGGATCACGCTCGAACAGCATTTGGCAACGTTTTCTGGTTGGAGTTTTGGTTCGCTAGCTGACAACCACGCCTTTACCGCCGGAGTCCAAGATTTGTTGGATCAATTCGGTTTTCGGGTGTCCTGTCCGCACTGCGGTTCACCGGCCATTCTCCGTTGTCAGAATACTGGGAATTCCAAAGCGGGCGTGTTTCTCTACGACCACACACTGGACAGCGGCCGTACCTTTCATGGCGGACCGACCAGCTTTCCCAAGCTCATGCTTGTACCGCGCCCGGCGCGCCGCAGACCAAACGGACGTTGAGTCTGCAATTCTCCTGGGATGTTCACGTCGTGGATCGGCGGCAGCAACCGTCGATGGATGATGAGGTAGCGATGCTGCCACTACTGTCTGCTCACGAATTCCGGTTCCCTCTAAGGATCGGCCGCGACTTTGCCGATAATGCGGACGGCAGCGAAAGCGTCGTGTTGGAGCGGGGGGCCGGATGCCAGCACGATGGCGGGTGCGTCGAGTGCATCGCCCATCACGTGATCTTATTTCGGCCTCTCGGCAATGCGACAATTCTGGCGGATTATTCTCTGTTGTTGCTTGCCCGGCTGTAGTGCATTGCCGGATGTCACGCATCAGCCCCGCTATCACAATCCGTTTCCGCAGCTGACTCGGATCGCGGTGCTTCCCTTCTTCAATCAGAGCGCCGACCCGACTGTCGACCAGGATAAGATTGCGCTGGCGTATTACAACGAGTTGCAGGCGATCCGCGGATTCGAAGTCGTGCCAGTCGGCGTGACCAAGACCAGGCTGATAGCGTACTACAACGAGTCCCAAGCGGCACGCGGCGTGGAGGCGGCGCCGACCGGCGTAACCAAGGCTGGGCTGATATCTGCGAGGCGCCTCGTCCCGGAGTCACCGGAGGATTTTCAGCGACTGGCACAGTGGATGGGGGTGGACGCCATCGTCGTGGGGTCCGTGACGGAATACTCGCCGTATTATCCACCGCGATTGGGTTTATCGGTTCGCTGGTATGCGGCCAATCCAAACTTTCATCCGATCCCACCTGGTTATGGCTTGCCATGGGGAACCGCGGAGGAAGAGTACATTCCGAGCGACTTAGTATTTGACGCGGAGTTTGCCTTAGCGACGGAACAACTCAGAACTCAAACTCCGGAGTTTGTTCCACGACCTGACGCGGTCGAGCCGCCGAGTGCCGCCGAGGGAGTCGTGCCAGCAGCGGTGGATGAGTTGCCACCGCCGCGATCGGCGCCAGCGGAACAACCGATAGAAGAGCTCGCTCCTCCGCCATCGTCCACGCCGGTGCGACCCGCTCATGAAGCACCAGCAGGAAAGCTGGCGCTGCCGCCAGACTGGCCCGATCCGCGCGGGTTTGTGCCACCGCCACCAAGTCCCCATCGTTCGGCTGCACTACCACAATCTGAACCGGTTATGACGCACACGCGGTTGTTCCACGGTCACGACGCCGAGTTCACCGAGCGGTTGGCGAACTATTACTACTTCCGCGATGACGCGAGGTTTGGCGACTGGCAGGGATATCTGCAACGCAGCGACGACTTCATCCGCTTTTGTTGCCACCTCCACATCACCGAAATGCTGACAGCGCGGGGCGGCGCCGGAGAATCACGAGTGGTGTGGCGCTGGCCAATTCGCCGATATGAACGGTAGTTGGTCATGGCGCCGGCCACATCTTTCACTCCCCAGGCGCGACAACCACCAGGAGATGCAGTCGTGACTCGCGACATTAATGTGCTGGCACTCGTGAAAGGCGAAGAGCGTTACATCTTCCTGTTCGACGACGACAATCGCGCCGAAGCGCTCCGCACATTGGGACGATTTGCCTCAAATCCGGAGTTGAGCTTCACCTGGTACGACGCCGCCGTGTTGAGCCAGAAGATTCGCCAGATCGTCCCGGTCAAGACCGCTCAGACTCCCCGATTTACTCTGCCTCTCCCCACCGACGAACTTGGCAAGTAATTTCGAATCCCCATGCAGACCGCCATCGAGCGATTCCTGCGTTATCTGACTGTGGAGCGCAACGCATCGTCCCTGACGGTCAAGTCGTACCGTGAGGATCTCACGACTCTGACCGACTACTTTCAGCAGGCATTGGGCCGTTCGGCCGCGACGAATGAGCTGACTCCTGTTGACCTCCGCGGGTTCGTGGCCGCGATGCATGATGCGGGGTACGCCAAGTCATCCGTCTCGCGCCGGCTCGCCTGCATGCGGAGCTTCTTCCGATTTGCCCAGCGCGAAGGACTCGTGGCGGTTAACCCGGCCAAGCCCTTACGCAACCCGCGCCCCGACCGCAAGCTGCCGCACTTTCTTACCACGGACGAGATCGGTCGCTTGCTCGAAACGCCTGCGGCGACCGAGCGCATGGGACTGCGCGATCGAGCCATTCTGGAGACCATGTACTCGGCCGGTTTACGCGTGAGTGAAACCGTGGGGCTGAACGACGAGGACCTGGACTGGGCGGCCGGCATTGTGCGCGTACGCGGCAAAGGGAAGCGGGAGCGTCTCGCACCAATTGGCTCGTTCGCCGTGCGGGCCCTGCGACGATGGCTTGACGTGCGCAAGTTGTCCAGCCGAACTCCCAAGAACGGCGCGGCTCCGGTATTCACCAACAAGTTCGGCAACCGGCTCACGACGCGCAGTGTCGCCCGGATGCTCGACAAGCAGATTCTGAAAGCGGGCCTGGACTCCCGCACTTCGCCCCACACGCTGCGACACAGCTTTGCCACACATCTGCTTGACCGCGGCGCCGATATCCGGACCGTCCAGGAGCTGCTGGGACACAAGAGTCTCGTCACGACCCAAATCTACACGCACGTCAGCACGGCCGGGCTGCGCAAGGTTTATGAGCAGGCCCATCCGCGTGCCAAGAAGCAACACAACGCGTGAGCTTCGTGCGGATACGAAGCCCACGCGTCGCGTTCGGTCCATCCTGGAGCGGCGAGGACTCCTACGTACTCACACACAGCCCTTACGCACCGCCCAGACCGCGGCTTGGGTGCGGTCGTTGACGTCCAGCTTACGCAAAATGTTCTGCACGTGTTCCTTGACGGTCTCGATGCTAATCTCCAGTGCATTACCAATCTCGCGGTTGCTCAAACCCAGAGCAACGTGTCGCAAGACTTGCAGTTCGCGCGGAGTCAGCGGAATACTTTCGTCGCCACTCTCCTTGCGACGACTCATCACGCGCTTCACGCGTCGGAGAATACTCGACTCGGACAGGTCCTCATCCTTGGCCACGCGCTGGATGGTCGCGATGATTTCGTCGCGCGGCGTATCCTTGAGCAGGAAATCATCGGCTCCGCCGCTGACGGCTCGAGCCACATACGTCTGTGTGTCGAACGCCGACAACATGATCACGCGCTGATGCGGAGCCTTTCGCTTAATCTTCTCCAAGGCCTCGAAGCCATCCTTCTTGGGCATTCGAATGTCCATCAGCACCACATCGGGCTTTTGCTTGATGGTCTTGTCGTACGCTTCGTCACCATTGGTGGCTTCGTCCAACACGGTGATGCCGGACCCTTTCAGGAGCGCAGTAATCCCACTGCGCACCATGGCGTGGTCGTCGGCAACTAATACTTTGATTGCCATTGCGATGTTCCTAACTAGCCCCCAAAAACAAAAAAGCCAAAAAAACCTCACCGTTGTCACAACCGACTTTGCCGTTCGCCATCCGCATACCCACCCCAAACGGCATTAGGCAATTCAACGGTACAACTCCAACAATGATTGTAAATCAAGTAGCAATAGGTGTTTGAATGGTCAAGCCAGAATTCTGCGGGACGCTACTCGTTGGCGAGTAACTGCAGCTGACCAATCTGTCGCTAACGATCGCAATTGGGTGGGAAGAATTGCGACACTGTTTTCAACGTTGCGTTGACCATTGTCAACCGGTGACCTAGATAACCTTGTGTCCCGAAACGTTCCAGGGGCGAACCACCTGTTAGATCTGGACGGATTGATCATGAAACGCGGCTCACTCCTGTTAGTGGACGATGATCGCCACGTGCTCGATTCCATGGCGGACTGGCTCCGTGAACAGGGGTTCGAGATCACAGAGGCAACGACTTGCGCAGAATCCAAGGCGCATGTCGACGCCCGCCGCTTCGATCTCATCTTGGTGGACATCCGTCTGCAGGATGGGGACGGCTTTGAAGTATTGGAATACTGCCGGGCGAACCACCCGGGACTGACTGTCATCCTGATGACCGGATACGGGACCGTCGAAACTGGCGTCGAAGCCATCCGTGCGGGAGCGTTTGACCTGCTCACAAAGCCGTTAATCGACGAAGAACTGTTGCTGTCGCTGGACCGCGCTTTGTCGCAGCGCAAGGTGATCCAAGAGAACAAGAATCTAAAAGAGCAATTGGACCTGCGGTTCGGGATGGAGAATATTGTCGGCCACGATCACCGCATGCTGCGACTGTTCGACATGATCGAAAGCGTGGCGGATACCAAAGCTACGGTGCTGATCAGCGGAGAAAGTGGGACGGGCAAGTCGCTCATCGCCCGCGCAATCCACCGCCGCAGCCAGCGCCGTAATGCTCCGTTTGTCGAGGTCGCGTGCGGAGCGCTCCCCGAGAACCTACTGGAAAGCGAACTGTTCGGTCATGTCGCCGGAGCGTTTACCGGCGCGATCGGGGAAAAGATCGGTAAGTTTCTCCAAGCAGATACCGGCACCATCTTTCTAGATGAGATCGGCACCGCGTCACCTAGCATGCAGGTCAAGCTGCTTCGGGTGCTGCAAGAACTCGAATTCGAACCGGTTGGCGGTACCAAGACCTACAAAGTGGACACGCGAGTCATCCTGGCCACCAATGAAAACCTGACTCGAGCGGTTACCGAAGGCCGCTTCCGCCAGGACCTGTATTATCGCGTTAACGTTATCAATATTGAGCTGCCGCCGCTTCGGGAACGCATCTCGGATATCCCGCGCCTCGCCCAGCATTTCCTCGCCGAAGTGTGTCAGGAAGCTGGGAAACAGGCCGCGAGCTTTTCGGAAGAATCACTGGCAGCGTTGCGGCGTCATAATTGGCCGGGCAACGTTCGCGAGTTGCAGAACGTCGTCGAACGAGCCGTACTGCTAGGAAAAGGGACCATCATCACACCGGATGATCTCCCAAGTAACGTCGCAGCCGGTGCGCCGCACATTCTGGCGGCCAGCTCGAATCAGCCCCTGAAGCAGGCCCTCGGTGCTCCAGAACGCCAGATCATTCTCGAGACTTTGCTGGCTAATAACTGGAATCGCAACTCCACGGCCGATGCACTGGGAATCAACCGCACGACGCTGTACAAGAAGATGAAACGGCTGGGACTGCAGGACCCACGACAATCGACGTTGATGTTCTGATTCGCTGACCCACCTCGCAGCCGTTCTGTTGCCGTCAATTCGGCGCGTTTGAAGTACGCCACTCTCCCGGCCAAAACCATGGATGCAAACCGCCAATCATCCATGGTTTCGCTCACTTTCTGTGCACGGTCGTCGCGCGAGCGATTGGCGAGATTCGGCTGATAACAGCGAACACCTACTGTTCACACCACCGTCCAGCTATTCGCAACGGTGGTGATTCGGGTTATTGTTGGCGGCCAAATGTCCCGTCCACGAAACAATGCTGGTTTGCTTTTAGTGTCGATCCTGATCGTGTTCGGCGCGGCGCTCGTGTTTGTGCCACCGTGGGTTGCCCAGCACGTCGAGACCGCCTCGAGGCTCGGACCGGTCGGATTCTACATTTACGTTACGGTGGTCGCGGTCGGCGGGTTGATCTTGTTGGCCGGAACGGGTTCCATTGTTTGGCGGCTCTGGCAGCGGACCCGTCGTAAGAAAGCGGATCGGGCGCAGCACGCGAAGAATCCCAGCCAATTATCCCGTGGCGAACGCCAACAGGAATTGGCAGAAAATCTCTCCGCGGCAGAGGATTTACGCGGCGAACTTCCCGCAATTCAATCATTGCGAGCTCAGCTCGAGTCGTTGTCGGGAAAGATCGCAGAAAAACGTGCCAGCCAGACGCTCGAGATCGTCGCATTTGGTTCTATCTCCAGCGGCAAGTCATCCCTGCTCAACGCCATTGCCGGTCGGGATGTCTTTCAGACAGACGCCAAAGGGGGCACGACCGTCGCGCGTAATGAGATTCCTTGGCCCGGCGTCGATCAGGTCGTGCTCGTCGATACTCCGGGATTGGGAGAAGTTGACGGCGCCGAGCACGGGGTGGTCTCGGCCGACGCCGCCAAAGAAGCGGATATTGTCCTAATGGTCGTGGACGGACCGCTCCGCGATTGGGAGCATCAATTGCTGCAGCGACTTGGCGACATGGAAAAGCGAACGATCGTGTGCCTGAACAAAGCAGACTGGTTTGCGGATCGAGACCGCGAGAGCCTGCTCCGCCAAATCCGGGAACAGGTTGCGGGCTTGGTCCAACCAGACGATATCGTCGCGGTGCGATCTCAAGTTACGAAGCGCAAACGCATGCGCGTCATGGCGGACGGAGAAGAACGTGAGGAACTAGTGGACGTCCCGCTCGACATTGAGTTGCTTGCCAATCGTATGTTGCAAGTGATTCGCCGCGACGGGTCTGATCTGATTTTGGCAAATCTGTTGTTGCAATCGCGTGGACTTGTCCAGGACGCCCGCCGCCGAGTCCAAGAAACGCTGGATCAAAGAGCCTGGGAGACGGTCGATCGTTACATGTGGGGCGCCGCGGGAGCCGCCGCACTTAGCCCATTTCCCGTCCTCGATCTGGCTGCGGGTGTGGCGATTTCCACTAAGATGGTCGTGGATCTGGGGCATGTGTACCGCCAGGACATCGATCTCCAAGCTGCCGTGACTTTGCTCGGCCAATTCATGAAGCAGTTGCTGGCAATTCTTGGAG
>CAZFLF010000140.1:0-10148 GCA_964519825.1 uncultured Pirellulaceae bacterium
TCGACCTTTCTTGGCCTTTCGAAGAAGGAAATAGGACGAATCGGTGGCGGAAAGCGGAGATTTCGCTCGCGTCACAAAGCATCCTTTCACCGACGGACGACCGTTTGCTCATCGTCGGATCCCATACATCCACCAAACCAGGTACGAGTGATTCTGTCGCGGCTGTCATTCAGTCGCTGAGTTCCCTCGACGGCAAGCTTTTGTGGACAGAACGTCCAACTGCTTCCGTCGTCTACGAGCCCGCCTTCAGCCCAGACGGGACGCAGTTTTTGGTTTCGACGACCAAATTGCCTGACAAGACGACGGCCATAGAGCTGCGATCTTCGCAAACCGGTCAGCTTGTTTGGTCACTCTCGGCCGGCGCAATCGCACAAGCCATCTTTGACAAGACCGGCGGGGAGGTCTTTGTAACGGAGACCAACGGCGAGCGAATGACTGGCCCTTCCACCATTCGGTGTGTGAATGCCGCCGACGGCAAAGAATTGTGGAGAACGACTCGCGCGCAGGAGGCGTCGGGAATCTTGCTAAGTCCGGACGGCACCGAATTGGTTGCCACGGGAGAAAGCCTTTCTCTGGTCGTATTGGACGCCGTCACAGGGACGCAGAAGGCTCGACACAACGGTCCACTGCGGGAACCGGGTTTTCTCGTCCGAGGTTGCGCCGCTCAAGGCCATCTCTTAACCGTTGCCCAGTCGGGACGTTGTGTCGTGTGGGATTGGGAAAGCAAGCGGCCGATCGACGAGAGCAGAGTTGCGTGCGATCCATCCAGTATTCAGCTAACGCCTGACGGAGAGCAGATCGCCTTCATGAGCGTTCCAGCCAGCGCCCTCCATCTTCGTCCAATACAAACACTGCTCGATGAGTTGACACTTCTGGGACACAGCTCGGGATTCAAAGGGGCGCGGTTCCTCGACAATGACCACCTATGCAGTGTTGGTAACGAGCGAGCTCTGCGACTTTGGCAGATGCCGACCGGACAGGAATTGAAAGCGACTCCCCTCGACGCCAGCGGCCTGGAGCTCGACATTGCACGGAATGGAAAGTGGATCGCTCTAGCAACCACCAAGGGGACCAAATTGTGGGACCGGACAACCAGCCGCTTGCTGCAAGATTGGACCCAGGACGGCCAAACCTGGTTTGCAAAATTCGAAGCGGCCGGTACGACTCTGGCCACTGCGGGGCAGCAAGGAATCCTGCGCGTATACAAAGCCCCCAAGGGTGATTCAGGGGGCGACGGCAATCCTTGGTCCACCAGGATCGCGCGGCCGCTTCATGAATTGAAAGCCTCGGCGAGCATCCACGGGATGGCGATTACTACCGACGGGACAATTATTTACACGCTCGATTCGCCTGGTTGTGAGGTTTTGGCCTGGAATTCTAGGACTGGCGAACGCCAGGTCTTACGAGCCAGTCAAGCGGGACAAACAGGTCGTACGGCCGAGCTATCGCTTGACGGCCAATTCCTGGCGCTGGGAATCGATAGGAGTGTCGAGATTTGGGATGTCAATTCCAAGAAACTCATCGCTCGATTGAGAGGCCCCGAGCGCAATATCCTATCGTTGACGTTCGATCGCACCGGTTCGCGTCTGTTTGCGGGGACAGCCAACGGCATCATCACCCTATGGAATGTGAATTCACAAGAGGTGTTGTTAAGCATTCAAGCTCACTCGAGCTACGTCGTATGCCTGGCGATGAGTCCTGACAATTCGACTCTGGCCTCAACGAGTTTTGGAGGCGAATTGAAACTGTGGGAAGCCCGGACACTTACGTCGGCGATGGCCAGGCAAAGGAATGTCGTGCAGCGCGCAACCGAGCATGCGAATCGGCTGCTTATTCGATATCAGACTCCGCGCAGGGCGTTGGAGGAACTAGCCAAGGATGATTCGATATCCACGCAAATCATGCCGATCGTTATCGCTGTACTTCAAGCGCGCATGGATGCTCCGGTCAACTTGCAAGCACTTGTCAAGGATACCGGCAAGGCGAGCAAGGACTCGTTGGATTCCGATTACAAACTGCGGGCGGAGGCTTCCTCGCTCAAAAAACGAATCGACACCGCAATTGGCGAGGATCTAGCTTTGCTGCAAAGCCCCACCGTGGATTCGCCGAACCACCAAATCGCCGCCAAATGGAACACCTTGTCGCGGAGCCTTCTTCAAAAGTCGCGTTTCAATTTGGAACTCAATGAACTTATCCCTTTGCTGGATCAGCTCACAGAATCCGACGACGCGCCTCACTATCTTGTTCATTTGAAGGCCATCGCCCATGTCAATTTGTCTCAATGGCAGACGGCCGAGTCGGAACTGTCTCGGGCGATTTCCTTGGTGCCGCCCAAATCGCCGATGTGGTTTGAATATGCGTTCCGCCTGGCGTTTCTGCGAGCGTATGTGGGCAAGTGGGTCGCCTACAATCAACTTTGCACCGAAGCGCTGGAAGGTTTTTCGGGCTCAACCGATTCCATCATTCTCGAACGAACAGCGAAGATGTGCTTGTTCTCGAACCAATCGACGATTGATGCTCAAAGAGCGGGCGACGTGGCTGACCGCGCCTCTGGACAATCGCTGGTTGGGGGAATGTCCACGTACACCCAGCTTACACGAGGAATCGCGGATCTGCGGCGAAAGAATTTCGCAGGGGCTTTGGAAAGGCTGGAATCCGTTGCGAAGGCCGGTGTACCGCAAGACAAGGTAGCTAACGACATCATTGTTGCCTTAGCCAAAATGTACGCGGCCATTGCATGTCAACACTTGGGCCGCGCCGAAGCAGCTCAGCAATATTTCGAGGAGTCTGCCAAGACGATTCGTTCCTTTCCGCCTGCTACCGGATGGTGGCCCGACTGGATGATGGCTGTCCTGGTAATGAAGGAGGCAGAAGAGTTGATCGCCCAAGGCGAGAAAAAGTCGCCATAGAATCTGTGCAGGCGACATCTGTGTAACCAGCTCGCACCAGTTGCTCGCCAAGTGCACTCAATAGTAAGGTCTTGCGCGTCCTTTCGGCAAGCCTGCAATTTCCCGCGACGGACAGCGCGGCGGGGGCTAGGCACGGCTGGGTAGGCCCCTGGGCGCGACCGGAAGGTCAGGACCGGATCGCGGCGCATCGAACGGCCGCCTTCGTCTGACATGGGAAGTGGACACGGCGGTCGATGACACGGGAGCGCGTGGGCGTCACTTGGGACGGGAGGTGGCGTTGCGATGCTCGCGCGCGGGATTATCCAGTCAGTTGTCGGGACCGGATTCGGACGGCGACCAGTTAACGCCCGACAACCAGAGATCGGCCGCTGGGCATTTTGCGTTTATGGCCAGTTCTGGCAGGATTTGCGACGATCCCGCCAATCCACCAGCGATCTCCGTTTCGAAAGAGTCTGACGACAGCCCGAAAGGAACCGTCAAGGTTCCTTCCGAACCCCAGAATCTCGGTCCAAAACTCTCCAAATCTCTGATTAACAGACCCGTCGCAGTTAACAGGCCGGTTTGTCCCGGAGTTGTCATGACCTCGGTTCGCTACGGTCGTTTTTGCAGTAACAGCCATTCGTCTGGGTTGTCGTACGTTTGATCCCAGCAATCGTGTCCGACGCCGGGGTACTCGTGGTAGATGGGACGTCCGCCAGCCTTCTTAATGGCTCTCATCAACAGACGGTTTAGAGTTACGGTACTCGGCGCATCGGCGTCGCCCACGAAACACCAGCAGGGGATGTCCTTCAATCGCGGTGCCAGACTGGGGCTGATTCCACCGCAGATCGGAATGATGGCAGCAAAGCGATCGGGATACTCTGCGGCGAAACTGAATGTTCCTTCGCCACCCATCGAGTACCCGGTGAGATACACTCGCTTTGTATCCGCTCGGTAGCTCTTGCTGACTTCGTCCAGGATTGCGAGGGCGCGTTTTCCGTCCGGTGAATCAGCGAGCCAGGTTCGGTCTTGTGACTGAGGGAAGGCGACGATGAATGGGAACGTCCGTTCGCGTTTTCGAATCGCTGTGGCGAGTCCTCGACCCGCCTGAGCGAGTCCGTCGGTGCCCGATTGGCTGAGGCCGTGCAGGAACAGGATTGTTGGATACGGTTTGGTGCCGTCATAGTCGTGCGGGATGAAGACAACGTATTTCGATTCGTGACCCGCTTGACGATAGACCTTGTTGACGAAGCCGGTATCCGGGGCGTCGCCAGCAGCGACGACCGTTGGACGCCAAGCCGTGACGAGCGCCAAGGTGAGCAGGATGCATTGTGTCGGTCTGTTCATGACGACGTCACAATCCTTCGTATGGTCAAAGAGGTTCCGGTCTTGATCGGAGGGTCACTTCAATTGTGGTCCGGCAGTTCGCTCTTGGCGTTGGTGCCGCTTTCGCTGAAGGTGGATGTCATTTTGATGGTCATGCGAGCCGCAACTTGATCATCCATCTCGGTCCGTGAATCCCAGAATGCGACGCCGAACGGGCTCTTGTCGTGCAGACGGATTTCGTGGGTGGTCTGGAATTTCCGTCCCGCCTGGTCCTTCCAGGCAGTTGTCCCGCTGAGTCCGTCGCAGTTCAGCTTGCCCGCTTTGCAATCGATGACTTTGGAATCGAGCTTCTTGCTGTCTTGCAGGGGGCCGGACAGAAGTAATCCGAGGGGGCCTTTATCAACGTCTTTAATCGGCACAATCGGTTTGTCGTAGGCCTTGGCCCAGCCCCGCACGATGTGCACTTCCGGATCTCCGCCCCTTTTCAGATGCTCTTCCGGGATCAACGCCTTAAAGATGATGGATTGCATCTTCCCGTCGAGCGTCTCCAGAATCTTGAATTCAACCCAGCGACACGGTTTGCCTTCGACGACCGCCTGACCGACGGACGATACCCTCAAGGAGCAATCGCTGCTCGAATCCTCGATCAATGTACCACCCGTGTATCGATCGACCAGGCTCTTGACCTGATGCATGTCGAACGTCGCCCAGGCACCGTCCTTTGGTAACTGAACGATCAACCCATCGGCACGGACGACACCCACTGGGAGGGCGACAAATGCAACCACTGTCAGGACAACATACAAACGGTTCATGAGTTATTCCTTGAAACAAGGGAATTGGAGAAGATTCAACAAGCTCAACATCAGATATCCGCAGTCGGTCAATCGGTCTGATTGTCCACCGCTTCGGCCACAAGCTCGTCGACCATGCGGTTCAGAACGTCGATGGGCGGCTCACCAGTCCAGCGTTTTCGGAAGATGCCCTTGTGGTCGATTAGGAACACAGTTGGATAGAGGGCATTCCATTCATCCGAGATGGATTCTTTGCCAGGACGTTTGTCTTGGAATGACCGCCAGGTGATTTTGTGTTTGTCTAAGGCCTTTTGAATCGCATTCTCGTCCGTGTCACCGTTGATACCGATGATCGCGAATGGCTTGTCGGTCAGGCGTGCTGCCAGCTCTCGCTCATGAGGAATCAGCTTCATGCAGGGATAGCACCAGGTTGCCCAAAACGAGACCACTACGACTTTGCATGGGGAAATACGAAAAACGGTTGGCAGCGACGCCGATGTGGATGATGAACTCGGCAAACTGTTTCAAGCACTCAGCGTGTAGACAATCGATAGGAAAGAAACGATGGCTGACAGAGTAGCGTGTACACAATGCGGCAAAGACTATGAGCTCACCGAGCTGCTGAGGGGGCTTTGCCCTGTTTGTCTGTTTGCTCAAGCCGTACCCGACGCCGCATGTGCATCGGACTCGCGGGATGCGCGTTTTGTCCCGCCAAAAATTCGGGAACTGGCACCGCACTTCCCGCAGTTGGAACTGCTGGAGCTGGTCGGTCACGGCGGCATGAGTGCCGTCTACAAGGCGCGGCAGACGAATCTCGACCGAACCGTTGCCGTCAAGCTGCTCCCGCAGGAAGTTGCCAAGAGTAATGGCGGCCTGGAACGCTTCCAGCAAGAAGCGCGAACACTGGCACAACTCAACCATCCCAACATCGTCAATGTGTACGATGCAGGCCAGGCCGGACCGTGGTGTTTCATCGTGATGGAATATGTCGATGGCCCCAACTTGCGCCAGTTGCTCGGCGATTCGAATCTGCCATCGTCGGATGTACTTCGTTTTGCGTCGGAGATCTGCAACGGCCTGCAGTACGCCCACGATCGCGGCGTTGTTCACCGTGACGTCAAACCGGAGAACGTCCTGATTGACGGCGACGGACAGGTCAAACTCGTGGACTTCGGGCTTGCCAAGCTGCTGAATCCGTCCGGCGGTGTGGCCACGCAGACAGGACGAGTGATGGGTACGCCGCATTACCTGGCGCCTGAGCAGTTGGAGACACCGGGCAGCGTCGATCACCGCGCCGATGTGTATTCCGCTCGGAGTGCTGATGTACGAAATGCTGACCGGCGAACTGCCGCTGGGACACTTCGAACCACCATCGCGACGAATCGGCAGCGATCCTGCGCTCGATGCTGTGGTGCTGCGGGCGATGTCCAAAGACCCTCGTCACCGTTACCAGTCCGTTCGAGACGTCCGGGCCGGAATGACCGCCGCGACTGTAGCGGGAACTTCAGGGGCGTCCGTCATACAACGTGCAGCGTGGCAACAGGTCGTAATCGAGCTGTTTCTTTCGTTAGGTTCGATTCTCGCCGGGCTGGTCGGTTGCTACCTCCCGATCCTGTCATACGTGGCGATTGCCGAGTCTGCCCCGCTCAAAAGGAGCGAACCACGAGTCGAAAGATTGCCTCTACCAGGCCCTGACCGGCTCCCTCACGCGGATGCGATGGCTCTCCCAGATATTAACACGACGGCTCCACCAGCGATGGACGTGATGACTCCCTACGGCGAATTTCGTAGCGAGACGGAGCGTAACGCCCTCCGTATCTTCCCCGTCCCTGTCTGGTTCACATTTGCGCTCATCGCCTGTCTCAGCAGCTTCGGATTGGCGCGAGTCAACGTCTCTTCCAGAACACACTGGCGTGATCTTTCACTTGCGCAGAGCCTCTGCATACCGAGCCTGCTGGGAGCGTACCTGGTCCTGGGAAGCGTTCTTCTGCTTGGTCCTGGGCTGGCGGTCTATTTGTTCGGAAGCCTTCCGCTTGTCGCCCAGATTGAGCACTGGACGTTTCTCGGAATCGATTTCGCACCAGCGGATCGGGGCTTTTCGCTGACGCCATACTGGCTTCGAGTTGATGGTGCCAGCTTGATAACGACTGCTGCGTGGAGCATTGGTCTGGCGTTCGCTGTCCGTGCGCGACCGTCGCTCCTGCGGAGACTGTTCCATCCGTCCGACGACGACACTGCATCCACCGTCACTCGCATCGCTGCCCTGGTCGCAGCCGGAATACTGGTACCGGTCGGCTGCATTCTGCTGTACGCTTCCTGGATCGCAACTCAATAGACTGACCTCTTGTTGCTTTAGAAATCGTTTGACCAGGGTCATGTCAGTTCCGGCAGTCCTCCGTTATGCGATTCAGGGTTAACCGAGCGTCGTTATTGTTATTCGCAACGGGACCAACGCAGTCAACAGTGCCGACGTTCCGAAGGATCGAGAAGTACCCATGCGATTCATCGTTACCACTCTCTTCTTGCTGCTCGTCGCGACGTCAACGTTTGCGCAAGGGACGAATGCCGAACGTGCGGGGGCAACCGCTCGCTTCACGAAGGCGGAGCGTGAACTCCGCAACATGCCTCGTGACGAATATCGTGCCGCCCGAGATACCCTCGCGAGGCAGGCGTTGGCGGTCGCAGAGAATGACCTTAACACCAAGGATGCGGAAGAATTGCTTCATTGGATCTTTTCAGTACACCATTTGAGACTGGGCAAAACCGCAACCGGGCTATCCGGAACGTCAATCGACGGAGAGAAAACCAGTCTCGACGATTACCGAGGTAGGGTGATGCTGATTGATTTCTGGGCGACGTGGTGCGCTCCCTGCGTCACCGCCATCCCAGACCTCAAGAAACTACGGCAGGAGCTAGACCAATCCAAGTTCGTTATCATCGGCGTCAGTGCGGACACCGACACAACGCAATTACGCAAGGTAATGATGGACCGTGAGATCGACTGGCCCATCATTGTGGATAGCGATAGCGTTTTACAGAAACGATGGCAGTCTATGTCTCTTCCGTCATATTATGTTCTCGATGAGAAATGCGTCGTCCGGTATCGAGGCGACAATCACCACAAAGCGGCGACGGTTGCAAAGACGATTCTCGGCGTGGCTCCGAAGACGCAAATTGCTGATGTTGTAAAAGGGATTTTCGCATTGTATGACACAAATAAGGATGGACGAATCGAGGGAGCGGAGGTTCCAGATGAACTGAAAGCAGATGTGAAAGCTGCTGATCAGAACAAAGATAACGCACTTTCAATAGAAGAACTGACCACCTTCCTGAAAGGCGCGAAAGTCACGACTGAGGCCGTCAGTCCGCCAAATCCACCGTCGAAATCACGCGCAGGAACAAAATGATGCAACGGAGTTGCGGTCGGTGCTGCTCACACATGAAAACGTGTCTCACTTCCTCCAAGGAGTCGATAATGATCACGACCACAAACTACCGCTTCTTGCTCGCAATCGCCGCGTTGGTCGGCGTGCCAACATTGCACGCCGAGAATCCGTCGAAGAACGCCACATCGACAGTTATAGCTCCAGCGGATATTGGACCGGAGCACGACGGGAAAGAAGTGACAATGATCATCACAATCACTGACACTCAACTCATCGGCGGCGAGCATGAAGGTGAGTTTCCACACGTAAAGCTGCACTACGTTGGGATGAAGAAGCCGCCGTATTTGGGCGTCTACGCAAAAGCTGAACTCGCGGACGCTCTCCACCGTTTCGCATGCGTCTCACCGGACGACAAGTTCGTCAGTCGGTCCATCAAGGCATCAGGAAAGATCAAGATATACAAAGACTTTCCGAAGGGCGAAGATCAGACTCCCGTTTACCAACTCGACCTGCGAGACTGGAAGACGTTTCAAATCCTGCCAGAGCCCAAAGGGGAATAACAACCTGTTCCAAGATAATTGGATGGGTTGTTGGTGGGATCGTTCTCGTCATCATACTATCGATCATCTTCTCGCAGGCAGGGCGGTTTTGAAGTGCAAGACATCGCATGCACTGGATCGGCGGTGGCTCGCGATTTCGAAATGTAAAAGTGAATCCCGCCGCCCAGTGATGTGAGTCACTGGAGAGACATTCATGAAAGTCTCGCCTTCTAACCTGCTAATCGCAATGTCGAACTTCAAGATTGCTGCTGCGCAAGTTGCGTCCGTTCGTGGAGACATTTCTGCGAATATTGCGACGCATGCGGCTGCAATTGCGGCAGCAGCGAAGCATGATGTCTCGGTATTGGTATTCCCAGAGCTTTCATTGACTGGCTACGAACCCGATCTGGCGGCGGAATTGGCAATAACGGCGACGGACAGTCAATTGACTCCATTGCTGACACTCGCCCGGCAACATCGGATCGAAGTTGTGATGGGGGCACCGCTACACAATGGCATGGCAAAGCCGTTCCTGGGGGCGATCTTGGCGAGTCCCCATGGCACCACGAGAACCTATTGCAAGATGCATCTGGGGGGCAGCGAACCGAACTATTTCACGCCTGGTGATATGCCGTTGGCTTTTTCCGTGAATGGCCAAACGATGGGCGTCGCTATTTGTGCCGATGCCTCGAAAGCTACGCATCCGCAGCAGTATGCCGATGCTGGTGCCAACATCTACGCCGCAGGAGTCTTTCTGACTGCCGAGTGGTACGTGACCGACGCGCCAAGGCTGGCGGGCTACGCGGTGGCTTACCGGATGCTGATCTTGATGGCTAATCACGCAGCCTCGGTCGGCACCTACACTTCGGTGGGTAAGAGTGCGGTGTGGGCCCCCGACGGTTCTCTGCTTGCTCAGGCAGAGGGAGCGGAAAACGCTCTGGTAATCGCCACAAACAACGACGGGGAGTGGCATGGCGAGATCATCGGGATTTGAACCGTTCGGATCTGGAGTTGTTCGGTCGCCTTCGAGTGCTGCCGAGGCTTGGACGGAAGCAGTTGCTTGGAAACCATCTGTTTTGTGTTCAAGAGAAGGGGAGCAGTGACTCATGACGGATCGCACTCGCGCGCGGGCGTTGGCCGCAATGTAATCGATGATGTGCTGCATCGGCGTGCCCGGCAGGAACACGCCCTTAATCCCCATCGCGTTCAGCTTGG